>NZ_JAVRHI010000109.1:0-16066 GCF_034105845.1 Streptomyces sp. CRN 30
GGCCGCCGACGCGGACGGCCTCGCCGACCGCGTCACCGCCGCCCTCGACGCCGACGGCGTGGCCGTGCACCGCCCCGAGCTCGGCACCCTGGTCGCGGCGGTCCCCGTCGGCCCGCAGGCCCGCAACGAGGTCCGCCAGGCCGTGGCCGCCGTCGACGACGAGGCCGTACGGCTGCGGACGGCGGTGAAGGCACGCGACGGCTTCTTCACCACGCATTGCGTCAGCCCGTACTCCCGCTACGTCGCCCGCTGGTGCGCGCGCCGCGGCCTCACCCCGAACCAGGTGACCACCGCGTCCCTGCTCACCGCGCTGATCGCGGCGGGCTGCGCGGCCACCGGCATCCGCGGCGGCTTCGTCGCCGCCGGGCTGCTGCTCCTCCTCTCCTTCGTCCTGGACTGCGCGGACGGCCAGCTCGCCCGCTACTCGCTGCAGTACTCGACGCTCGGCGCCTGGCTCGACGCCACCTTCGACCGGGCCAAGGAGTACGCCTACTACGCGGGACTCGCGCTCGGCGCGGCCCGCGGCGGCGACGACGTGTGGGCGCTCGCACTCGGCGCGATGGTGCTGCAGACCTGCCGGCACATCGTGGACTTCAGCTTCAACGAGGCCAATCACGACGCCACCGCGAACACCAGCCCCACCGCCGCCCTCTCCGACAGGCTGGACGGCGTCGGCTGGACGGTCTGGCTGCGCCGCATGATCGTGCTGCCCATCGGCGAACGCTGGGCGCTGATCGCGGTCCTCACGGCGCTCACCACGCCGCGCGTCACCTTCGTCGTGCTGCTCGTGGGCTGCGCCTTCGCGGCCTGCTACACGACCGCCGGGCGGGTGCTCCGGTCGCTGACCCGCAAGGCGCGGAGGACCGCGCGGGCCGCACGGGCCCTCGCCGACCTCGCCGACACCGGCTGGCTGGCCGAGGACACGGTCCGCAAGCGGAAGGGCGGCGGTTACGGGGCGCCCGTGCTCGCGGTCCTCGCCGCCGCCCTGCTCGTGATCAATGCCGCGGTCTCCGGCTACGGGGACTGGGGCGTCTTCAGCACCGCCTTCCTCTACGCCATCCTGTCCGGGATAGCCGTCTCCGGACCGCTCACCGGCCCCCTGGACTGGCTGGTTCCGCCCGTCTTCCGGGCCGCCGAGTACGGCACGGTCCTGCTGCTCGCGGCGGAGGCGGACGTGAACGGAGCCTTGCCCGCGGCTTTCGGGCTGGTGGCGGCCGTCGCCTACCATCATTACGACACGGTGTACCGCATCCGCGGCGGCACCGGAGCGCCCCCGAGGTGGCTCGTGCGGGCGATCGGCGGGCACGACGGCAGGACGCTGGTGGTCACCGCGCTGGCCGCCCTGCTCACCGCAACGGACTTCACGCTCGCGCTCACGGTCTGCGCCGTGTTCGTGGCACTGACGGTGCTCGCCGAGAGCATCCGCTTCTGGGTCTCCGCCGGAGCACCCGCCGTACACGATGAAGGAGAACCCGCATGATCGGCCTCGTTCTGGCCGCCGGCGCCGGCCGGCGTCTTCGCCCCTACACCGAGACGCTGCCCAAGGCGCTGGTGCCCGTGGTGGGCGAGGGAACCGACAACGAGCTCTCCGTCCTCGACCTCACCCTGGCGAACTTCGCCGAGATCGGCCTGACCGAGGTCGCGGTCATCGTCGGCTACCGCAAGGAGGCCGTGTACGAGCGCCGCGAGGCGCTGGAGCGGAAGTACGGCGTCAAGATCACCCTGATCGACAACGACAAGGCCGAGGAGTGGAACAACGCCTACTCCCTGTGGTGCGGCCGGGACGCGATCAAGCACTCGGTGATCCTTGCCAACGGCGACACCGTGCACCCGGTCTCGGTCGAGGAGACCCTGCTCGCGGCGCGTGGCGACGGCAAGCGGATCATCCTCGCCCTCGACACGGTGAAGTCCCTCGCCGACGAGGAGATGAAGGTCGTCGTCGGCCCCGAGGGCTCCATGACGAAGATCACCAAGCTGATGGACCCGGCCGAGGCGACCGGTGAGTACATCGGCGTCACCCTCATCGAGGGCGAGGCCGCCGACGAGCTGGCCGACGCCCTCAAGACGGTCTTCGAGGCCGACCCCCAGCAGTTCTACGAGCACGGCTACCAGGAGCTCGTCAACCGCGGCTTCCGCATCGACGTCGCGCCCATCGGCGACGTCAAGTGGGTCGAGATCGACAACCACGACGACCTCGCCAAGGGGCGTGAGATCGCGTGCCAGTACTGACGAGGCTCATCCCCTCGCCGATCGTCGTGGACATCCGCCCGGGTGCCCTCGACGATCTGGCGACGGTCCTCGCGGACCAGCGGATCTCGTCGTCCGGCAAGCTGGCCGTCGCCATCAGCGGCGGGTCCGGCGCCAAGCTGCGCGAGCGGATCTGCCCCGCGCTGCCGGACGCCGACTGGTTCGAGGTCGGCGGCGGCACCCTGGACGACGCGATCAAGCTCGCCGACGCGATGAAGCGCGGGCGCTACGACGCGGTCGTCGGCCTGGGCGGCGGCAAGATCATCGACTGTGCGAAGTTCGCCGCCGCGCGCGTCGGGCTGCCCCTGGTCGCGGTCGCCACCAACCTCTCGCACGACGGTCTGTGCTCGCCGGTGGCCACCCTCGACAACGACGCGGGCCGCGGCTCGTACGGGGTGCCCAACCCGATCGCGGTCGTCATCGACCTCGACGTCATCCGCGAGGCCCCGGTCCGCTTCGTGCGCTCCGGCATCGGCGACGCCCTGTCCAACATCTCCGCGATTCGGGACTGGGAGCTCGCCGCCCGCGAGAAGGGCGAGGACATCGACGGTCTCGCGGCCGCGATGGCCCGGCAGGCCGGCGAGGCCGTGCTGCGCCACCCCGGCGGCGTCGGCGACGACGGCTTCCTCCAAGTGCTCGCCGAGGGCCTGGTCCTCACCGGCATCTCGATGTCGGTCGCCGGCGACTCCCGCCCGGCCTCCGGCGCCTGCCACGAGATCAACCACGCCTTCGACCTGCTCTTCCCCAAGCGCGCCGCGAGCCACGGCGAGCAGTGCGGCCTGGGCGCGGCCTTCGCGATGCACCTGCGCGGCGCGCGCGAGGAGTCGGCGTACATGGCCGAGGTGCTGCAGCGGCACGGGCTGCCCGTGCTGCCGGAGGAGATCGGCTTCACGGTGGACGAGTTCGTCCAGGTCGTGGAGTTCGCCCCGCAGACCCGGCCCGGCCGCTTCACCATCCTCGAACATCTCGACCTCAACACCGAACAGATCAAGGACGCATACGCCGACTATGCAAAAGCCATCGGTAGCTGAGCTCCGTCCGGTCGTCCACCCCCCGGGTGTGAAGGACCGCCGCAGCGGAGAGCACTGGGCCGGTCGGCTGTACATGCGCGAGCTCTCGCTGCGCATCGACCGGCACCTGGTGAACACGCGGGTCACGCCCAACCAGCTGACCTACCTGATGACCCTCTGCGGCGTCCTCGCCGCCCCGGCCCTGCTGGTGCCGGGTGTGTGGGGCGCCGTGCTCGGCGTGGTGGCGGTACAGCTGTACCTGCTCCTCGACTGCGTCGACGGCGAGATCGCCCGCTGGAAGAAGCAGTACTCCCTGGCCGGCGTCTACCTGGACCGGGTCGGCGCGTACCTGTGCGACGCCGCCGTGCTGGTGGGCTTCGGGCTGCGCGCCGCCGACCTGTGGGGCACCGGACGCATCGACTGGCTGTGGGCGTTCCTGGGTACCCTCGCCGCCCTCGGCGCCGTACTGATCAAGGCCGAGACGGACCTCGTCGGCGTCGCCCGGCACCAGACCGGGAAGCCGCCGGTGCAGGAGTCGGCGTCCGCGCCGCGCTCCTCCGGGCTGGCGCTGGCCCGCCGAGCCGCCTCGGCGCTGAAGTTCCACCGGCTGGTCCTCGGGATCGAGGCATCACTGCTGATTCTCGCCCTCGCGGTGGTGGACGCGGTGCGGGACGATCTGTTCTTCTCGCGGCTCGGGGTCGCCGTGCTGGCCGGCATCGCGCTGCTGCAGACCCTGCTGCACCTCGTGTCCATCCTGGCGTCGAGCAGGCTGAAGTGAGGGACGGTATGAAGGTCGGCGCGGTCATCATCACCATGGGCAACCGCCCCGACGAGCTGCGCGCCCTCCTGGACTCGATCGCCAAACAGGAGGGCGACCGGATCCAGGTGGTCGTCGTCGGCAACGGCTCCCCGGTGCCCGAGGTGCCCGAGGGCGTCCGCACCGTGGAGCTGCCGGAGAACCTCGGGATCCCCGGCGGCCGCAACGTCGGCATCGAGGCGTTCGGCCCGGCCGGCGGTGACGTCGACATCCTGCTGTTCCTCGACGACGACGGCCTGCTCGCCCGCAACGACACCGCCGAGCTGTGCCGCGAGGCCTTCGCGGCCGACCCGGAGCTGGGCATCATCAGCTTCCGCATCGCCGACCCGGAGACCGGTGTCACCCAGCGCCGGCACGTCCCCAGGCTGCGGGCCGCCGACCCGATGCGCTCGTCCCGGGTGACCACCTTCCTCGGCGGCGCCAACGCGGTGCGCACGAAGGTCTTCGCCGAGGTGGGCGGGCTGCCGGACGCGTTCTTCTACGCGCACGAGGAGACCGACCTCGCCTGGCGTGCCCTCGACGCGGGCTGGATGATCGACTACCGGTCCGACATGGTGCTGTACCACCCGACCACCGCCCCCTCGCGGCACGCGGTCTACCACCGCATGGTGGCGCGCAACCGCGTCTGGCTCGCGCGCCGCAACCTCCCCGCCCTCCTGGTCCCCGTCTACCTGGGCGTCTGGCTGCTCCTGACGCTGCTCCGCAAGCCGTCCGGACCCGCCCTGAAGGCCTGGTTCGGCGGCTTCAAGGAGGGCTGGACCAGTGCGAGCGGCCCCCGCAGGCCCATGCGGTGGCGTACGGTGTGGCGTCTGACGCGACTGGGCCGACCTCCCGTCATCTGACAAGCTCGATATCTGAGAGCATTCGGCCGTACCCCGGTCCCAGGTTTCGGCCCGGGTCCGGTCAGGCCGCGCACATTGAGGACGAAAGTTTCCACTAGTGAGTGAGACAACGCATGACGGCGGGGTCGCGGTGACCGACCGACCGTCGCCCGACGACGGGCTGGACGCGGCCGAGCTGGCCGCCAAGTACGGGCTCTCGGTCAGCGGTGCCCGGCCCGGACTCGTCGAGTACGTCCGCCAGTTGTGGGGGCGACGGCACTTCATCGTCGCCTTCTCGCAGGCCAAGCTCACCGCCCAGTACAGCCAGGCCAAGCTCGGCCAGTTGTGGCAGGTGGCGACCCCGCTGCTGAACGCGCTGGTGTACTTCCTGATCTTCGGCCTGATCCTCGACGCCGACCGGGGACTGAGCCGCGAGGTGTACATCCCGTTCCTGGTCACGGGCGTCTTCGTGTTCACCTTCACGCAGACCTCGGTGATGGCCGGCGTGCGCGCGATCTCCGGGAACCTCGGCCTGGTGCGGGCGCTGCACTTCCCGCGCGCCGCGCTGCCGGTCTCCTTCGCGCTGCAGCAGCTCCAGCAGCTGCTGTTCTCGATGATCGTGCTGTTCGCCGTCACGATCGGGTTCGGCAGCTACCCGAAGATGTCGTGGCTGCTGATCCTGCCCGTGCTGGTGCTGCAGTTCGCGTTCAACATGGGGCTGGCGCTGATCTTCGCCCGGCTGGGCTCCAAGACGCCCGACCTCGCCCAGCTGATGCCGTTCGTGATGCGTACGTGGATGTACGCGTCCGGCGTGATGTTCTCCATCCGCATCATGCTGGAGAAGCACCCCCAGTGGATCGCCGACATCCTGCAGTGGAACCCGGCCGCGATCTACATGGACCTGATGCGCTTCGCGCTGATCGACGGCTACGGCTCCGAGCACCTGCCCCCGCACGTGTGGGCGGTGGCCTGCGGCTGGGCGGTCCTGGTCGCGGTCGGCGGCTTCGTGTACTTCTGGAAGGCGGAAGAGAGGTACGGCCGTGGCTGAGGCGCGTATCCCCACCGTCATCGCGGACGACGTGCACATCGTCTACCGGGTGAACGGCGCCAGGACCGGCAAGGGCAGCGCCACCGCGGCGCTCAGCCGCATCGTCAAGCGGGGCTCCGACGACGCGGCGCGCGGGGTGCGCAAGGTGCACGCCGTCAAGGGCGTCTCCTTCGTCGCCTACCGCGGCGAGGCCATCGGCCTGATCGGCTCCAACGGCTCGGGCAAGTCCACGCTCCTGCGCGCCATCGCCGGCCTGCTGCCCACGGAGCGGGGCAAGGTCTACACCGACGGCCAGCCGTCGCTGCTCGGCGTGAACGCGGCCCTGATGAACGACCTCACGGGCGAGCGCAACGTCATCCTGGGCGGTCTCGCGATGGGCATGTCCCGCGAGCAGATCAAGGAGCGCTACCAGGAGATCGTCGACTTCTCGGGCATCAACGAGAAGGGCGACTTCATCACGCTGCCGATGCGCACGTACTCCTCCGGCATGGCGGCGCGGCTGCGCTTCTCCATCGCGGCCGCCAAGGACCACGACGTCCTGATGATCGACGAGGCCCTGGCCACCGGTGACCGCGCCTTCCAGAAGCGCTCCGAGGCCCGCATCCGCGAGCTGCGCCAGCACGCGGGCAGTGTGTTCCTGGTCAGTCACAACAACAAGTCGATCCGGGACACCTGCGACCGCGTCCTGTGGCTGGAGCGCGGTGAGCTGCGGATGGACGGGCCGACCGGCGAGGTCCTCAAGGAGTACGAGAAGTTCACGGGCAAGTAGGGCCGCAGGTCACGTCCCGACCCCGCCGGACAGCCCTCCGGCGGGGTCGGCCGTGCGACGGCCACCTCGTCGGTGCACGCGCGAAAGGGACCTGTTCCCGTGACGCGCGGGAACCCTGAGGGCGACCGGCGAGTTGTCGTGGTGCGCGGGACACCCCGGCGGAGCGCGGCGCGCGGTGCAACGTAAGCTGTACCGGTGCCGAATCGCGGCAAGTGGGTCCATAATGCGCGACACCCGGCACTGCCGCTCCGTACCGACAGCGGGCGGCGTGTCCGAAATAGTGTGAATTGCGTCGTCAGTGTAGAACGGGAGATGTGACGGCAATGGTTACGGATACTCCCCACCTCCACGACGTACGTGCCGTCCGCGCGCCGGGTGGCGAGCGGTGACGGAACCCGCGACGGCGCGTCCGGCCGATCCGGAGCGGAACACCCTGGCGAAGGCGGCCACCGAGAACTTCCCGGTGGCCCCGTTCTTCCTGCCCAGGGAGTGGCGCGAGGACCTCGTGGCCGTCTACGGCTTCTGCCGGCTCGTCGACGACATCGGTGACGGCGACCTCGCCCCCGGTGGTGCCGACGCCCGGCTGCTCGGTGTGGAGCCCGACCGGGCGGAGGACCGCCTGGTCCTGCTCGACGCCCTCGAGGCCGACCTGCGCCGGGTGTTCGACGGGACGCCGCTCCACCCGCTGCTGCGCCGGCTCCAGCCGACCGTCCGCCGCCGCGCGCTCACGCCCGGGCCCTTCCTGGGCCTGGTCGCCGCGAACCGCCAGGACCAGCTCGTCACGCGCTACGAGACGTACGACGACCTCCTCGCGTACTGCGAGCTGTCCGCCAACCCGGTCGGCCGGCTGGTGCTCGCCGTCACCGGCACCTCCACCCCCGAACGGATCCGCCGCTCGGACGCCGTCTGCACGGCGCTGCAGCTCGTCGAGCACCTCCAGGACGTGTCCGAGGACCTCGGCCGTGACCGCGTCTACCTGCCCGCCGCCGACATGAAGCGCTTCCACGTCGAGGAAGCGGACCTCGCCGTCCCCACCGCGGGCGCGTCGGTGCGCGCGCTGGTCGCGTACGAGGCGGAACGCGCCCGTGACCTGCTGGATGAAGGCGACGCCCTGGTGGGTAGCGTGCACGGCAGGCTACGACTGCTGCTGGCGGGCTTCGTGGCGGGGGGAAGGGCGGCGGTCCACGCGATCGCCGCCGCCGAATACGACGTACTTCCAGGCCCGCCCAAGCCCGGCAAGGCCCGGTTGCTGCGCGAGGTGGGCATGACTCTGCGAGGGAAGGGGTGATCCGGACCTTGGAGTCGGAAGCACTCGTGTCCGCACCGGTACTTGCTGCCTACAGCTATTGCGAGGCCGTCACCGGGCAGCAGGCCCGTAACTTCGCCTACGGCATCCGGCTGCTGCCGGCGGCCAAGCGGCGCGCCATGTCGGCGGTGTACGCCTTCTCACGGCGCGTGGACGACATCGGTGACGGCACGCTCGAGCCCGAGGTCAAGGCGGCCCGGCTGGAGGACACCCGGGCCCTGCTCGCCCGGGTCCGGGACGGCGACGTGGACGAGGACGACACCGATCCCGTCGCGGTCGCCCTCGCGCACGCGAGCCGGCAGTTCCCGATCCCGCTCGGCGGCCTCGACGAACTCATCGACGGCGTCGTGATGGACGTGCGCGGCGAGACCTACGAGACCTGGGACGACCTCAGGCGCTACTGCCGCTGCGTCGCGGGTGCCATCGGGCGGGTCTCGCTCGGCGTGTTCGGCACCGAGCCGGGCGCCCGCGGAGCCGAGCGCGCCGCCGAGTACGCCGATACCCTCGGGCTCGCGCTGCAGCTCACCAACATCCTCCGGGACCTGCGCGAGGACGCCGAGGAGGGGCGGGTCTACCTGCCCGCCGACGACCTCGCCAAGTTCGGCTGCTCCGCCGGGTTCGCCCGGTCCGTCCCGGCGCCCGAGTCCGACTTCGCGGGGCTCGTCCACTTCGAGGTGCGCCGTGCCCGGGCCCTCTTCGCCGAGGGCTACCAGCTGCTGCCCATGCTCGACCGGCGCAGCGGTGCCTGCGTCGCCGCCATGGCGGGCATCTACCGGCGGCTCCTCGACCGCATCGAGCGCGAGCCGGAGGCCGTGCTGCGCGGCCGGGTCTCGCTGCCCGGACGCGAGAAGGCGTACGTCGCCGTGCGCGGCCTGGCCGGGCTCGACGCCCGTGACGTGTCCCGCCGGGCCGTCAGGAGGCGCGTCTGATGGACAATCCGGTACAAGCCCACTGCACCGGCGGAAAGCGGCACGGAACCCTCCGCCTGCGGGGAGCGTCCCTGACTGCGACGGCCCGCCGTGCACCGCTGAAGCACCACGGCCCGGCCCCGGGGGAGGGCGTGCGATGAGTGACGGCACACGGTCCGAGGAACTGCCGGCCGGGAACCGTCCCGCCCGCCCGGGGGCCGGAACCCCCGAGGACGCGCGCACCGCCGTGGTGGTCGGCGGCGGGCTCGCCGGGGTGAGTGCCGCGCTGTCGCTGGCCGACGCGGGCCTGCGGGTCACCCTGCTGGAGGGGCGGCCACGGCTCGGCGGACTCGCCTTCTCCTTCCGGCGCGGCGAGCTGACCGTCGACAACGGACACCACGTCTACCTGCGCTGCTGCACCGCCTACCGCTGGTTCCTGGACCGGATCGACGGGGCGGAGCTCGCCCCGCTGCAGGACCGTCTCGACGTGCCCGTCCTCGACGCGGACGCCCGGCCCGGGCGGCGCCTCGGGCGGCTGCGGCGCGACGCCCTGCCCGTACCGCTGCACCTGGGACGCTCCCTCGCGACGTACCCGCACCTCTCGCTCGCCGAGCGCGCCAAGGTGGGGCGCGCGGCACTCGCGCTCGGGAAGCTGGACCTGGCGGACCCCGCGCTGGACGAGCGGGACTTCGGCGGCTGGCTGGCCGAGCACGGCCAGTCGGCCCGTACCGTCGAGGCACTGTGGGACCTGGTGGGGGTCGCCACCCTCAACGCGGTCGCCGGCGACGCCTCCCTCGCGCTCGCCGCGACGGTGTTCAAGACCGGTCTGCTCTCCGACCCCGGCGCGGCCGACATCGGCTGGGCCCACGTCCCCCTCGGCGACCTGCACGACGGGCTGGCCCGCCGGGCGCTCGACGCGGCGGGCGTCCGTACCGCGCTGCGCACCCGCGTCACCTCCGTCTCGCCCGCCGCGGACGGCCGCTGGACGGTCGAGGTGCCCGGTCAGCGCCTCGAGGCGGACGCGGTCGTGCTCGCCGTACCGCAGCGCGAGACACACGGCCTGCTGCCCGAGGGCGCGCTCGGGGACCCGGACCGGCTGCTGGACATCGACACCGCGCCGATCCTCAACGTCCACGTCGTGTACGACCGGAAGGTGCTGGGCCGGCCGTTCTTCGCGGCGCTGGGCAGCCCGGTCCAGTGGGTCTTCGACCGCACCGCGGCGTCCGGACTGGGGACCGGCCAGTACCTCGCGCTGTCCCAGTCGGCCGCGCAGGACGAGATCGACCTGCCCGTCGCCGCCCTGCGCGAGCGGTACCTGCCGGAGCTGGAGCGGTTGCTGCCGGGTGCACGGGACGCCCGCGTCGAGGACTTCTTCGTGACCCGGGAGCGCACGGCCACGTTCGCTCCCGCACCCGGCGTCGGACGGCTGCGGCCCGGCGCCCGCACCAAGGCCCCCGGCCTCTACCTGGCCGGAGCGTGGACCGCCACGGGGTGGCCCGCGACCATGGAGGGCGCGGTCCGCAGCGGCATCAGCGCGGCGTCCGCCGCGCTGGCCGCCCTGGACCGCCCCCGCGACCACCTCTTCGACTTCGAGGAGGCGGCCGACCGCGCCTTCCCGGGCCGCGTACCCGAGGGAGCCGGCGCCCCTCTGAGAGGCGGACTCCGGTGACGACCCGGGCGCCCGCGGCGGATCCCCGCACCCCCCGCACCGCAACAAGAGGAGAGACTGTGCCCACTGTGCCCCCGGCCTCGACGTCCGTTCGAGGGACCGAGGTGGACGTGACCGCGCTCCTGGAGCGCGGCCGGACCCTGGCCACACCGGTGCTGCGGTCGGCCGTCGACCGGCTGGCGCCGCCCATGGACACCGTCGCCGCCTACCACTTCGGCTGGATCGACGCCGAGGGCAACCCCGCCGAGGGCGTCGGCGGCAAGGCCGTACGGCCCGCGCTCGCCGTGCTGTCCGCCGAGGTCTCCGGGGCCGCCCCGGAGACCGGCATCCCCGGTGCGGTCGCGGTCGAACTGGTGCACAACTTCTCCCTGCTGCACGACGACCTGATGGACGGCGACGAGCAGCGCCGCCACCGCGACACCGTGTGGAAGGTGCACGGCCCCGCCCAGGCCATCCTCGTCGGCGACGCCCTGATGGCCCTCGCCAACGAACTGCTGCTGGAACTGGGCACCGTGGAGGCCGGCCGCGCCACCCGCCGCCTCACCAAGGCCACCCGCGCCCTCATCGACGGCCAGGCCCAGGACATCTCCTACGAGCACCGCGACCGCGTCAGCGTCGAGGAGTGCCTGGAGATGGAGGGCAACAAGACCGGCGCCCTGCTCGCCTGCGCCTCCTCCATCGGCGCGGTCCTCGGCGGCGCCGACGACGCCACGGCCGACGCGCTGGAGACCTACGGCTACCACCTCGGCCTCGCCTTCCAGGCCGTGGACGACCTGCTGGGCATCTGGGGCGACCCGGAGTCCACCGGCAAGCAGACCTGGAGCGACCTGCGCCAGCGCAAGAAGTCCCTGCCGGTCGTGGCCGCGCTCGCGGCGGGCGGCCCGGCCTCCGAGCGGCTCGGCGAGATCCTCGCCGCCGACGCCCGGAGCAGCGACTTCGCCAACTTCTCCGAGGAGGAGTTCGCCGCCCGCGCGGCCCTCATCGAGGAGGCCGGCGGCCGTGGGTGGACCGCCGAGGAGGCCCGCCGCCAGTACCAGGTCGCCCTCGACGCCCTCGACACCGTGTCGATGCCGGACGAGGTGCGGGACCGCTTCGTGGCGCTCGCGGACTTCGTCGTCGTACGGAAGAGATGAGCACGCGCGCGTCAGCGCTCCCCGTGATCGGTCGAATAGGCCTCGCATAGTCGCCGGCCGGTGCCCGCCCCACCAGCACCGGCCGACGGCGGACCCGCAAGCAGAGACAGTCACTGCACGAAGGGGAAGCCATGACAGCGACGACCGACGGAAGTGCCGGGGCCCTGCCGCCCCGGACCGCCTCGGCCAGCGACACCGACACCGACGACCCCGTGGCGGCGGGGGGACCGGACGCCGCCGTCCGCGCGATGCGGCGCGCCACCGACTTCCTGCTCGCCCGCCAGGACGCCGAGGGCTGGTGGAAGGGCGACCTGGAGACCAACGTCACCATGGATGCCGAGGACCTGCTGCTGCGGCAGTTCCTCGGCATCCGTGACGAGCGGACCACCCGCGCGGCCGCCCTGTTCATCCGCGGCGAGCAGCGCGAGGACGGCACCTGGGCGACCTTCCACGGCGGACCCGGTGAACTCTCCACCACCATCGAGGCGTACGTCGCGCTGCGCCTGGCCGGGGACGCCCCCGACGCGCCGCACATGGCGCGCGCGGCGGAGTGGATCCGCGCCCGGGGCGGCATCGCGGCCGCACGCGTGTTCACCCGGATCTGGCTGGCCCTGTTCGGCTGGTGGAGGTGGGAGGACCTGCCCGAGGTCCCGCCGGAGATCGTCTGGTTCCCCCGGTGGGTGCCCCTCAACATCTACGACTTCGGCTGCTGGGCCCGGCAGACCATAGTGCCGCTCACGATCGTCTCCGCGCAGCGGCCGGTGCGGCCCGCACCGTTCCCGCTCCGGGAACTGCACACCGATCCGGACCGGCCCAACCCGGCGCGGCGCCTCGCCCCCGCCGCCGGCTGGGAGGGGTTCTTCCAGCGGCTCGACAAGCTGCTGCACGTCTACCGCCGGGTGGCCCCCAAGCGGGTGCGCCGGGCCGCCATGAACACCGCGGCCCGCTGGATCATCGAACGGCAGGAGAACGACGGCTGCTGGGGCGGCATCCAGCCACCGGCCGTGTACTCGCTCATCGCCCTGCACCTGCTCGGCTACGACCTGGAGCACCCCGTCATGCGGGCCGGTCTGGAGTCCCTCGACCGGTTCGCGGTGTGGCGCGAGGACGGCGCCCGGATGATCGAGGCCTGCCAGTCGCCCGTCTGGGACACCTGCCTCGCGACCATCGCGCTCGCCGACGCCGGACTCCCCGCCGACCACCCGCGCCTGGTGCAGGCCGCGGACTGGATGCTCGGCGAGGAGATCGTCCGGCCCGGTGACTGGGCGGTGCGCCGGAAGCGGCTGGCGCCCGGCGGCTGGGCGTTCGAGTTCCACAACGACAACTACCCCGACATCGACGACACCGCCGAGGTCGCCCTGGCCCTGCGCCGCGTCCGCCACCCCGACCACAAGCGCATGGACCGGGCGATCGCGCGCGCGGTGCGCTGGACCCTCGGCATGCAGTCGCGCGACGGCGCCTGGGCCGCCTTCGACGCCGACAACACCAGCCCCTTCCCCAACCGGCTGCCCTTCTGCGACTTCGGCGAGGTCATCGACCCGCCCTCCGCCGACGTCACCGCCCACGTGGTGGAGATGCTCGCCGTCGAGGGCCTCGCCCACGATCCGCGCACCCGCCGGGGCATCGAGTGGCTGCTCGCCGCACAGGAGCCGAACGGCTCGTGGTTCGGGCGCTGGGGCGTCAACCACGTGTACGGCACCGGCTCGGTGGTGCCCGCGCTGGCCGCCGCCGGGCTGCCCGCCGCGCACCCCG
This sequence comes from Streptomyces sp. CRN 30, assembly GCF_034105845.1. NCBI lineage: Bacteria > Bacillati > Actinomycetota > Actinomycetes > Kitasatosporales > Streptomycetaceae > Streptomyces > Streptomyces sp. CRN 30. The sequence continues at coordinate 13,481 of NZ_JAVRHI010000109.1, forward strand.
CGATCCGCCGGGCGGTGGCCTGGCTGGAGACCGTGCAGAACGACGACGGGGGCTGGGGCGAGGACCTGCGTTCCTACCACGAGGAGGAGTGGATCGGGCGCGGCGCCTCCACCGCCTCCCAGACCGCCTGGGCGCTGCTGGCGCTGCTGGCCGCCGGCGAACGGGAGTCGAAGGCCGTGGACCGCGGCGTCGAGTGGCTGGCGGGCACCCAGCGGGAGGACGGCGGCTGGGACGAGCCGTACTACACCGGCACCGGCTTCCCGTGGGACTTCTCGATCAACTACCACCTGTACCGCCAGGTGTTCCCGCTCACCGCGCTCGGCCGGTACGTGCACGGCGAACCGTTGGGCGCCTGGACCGTCGCACCGCACCGGGGAAGCTGAGGTGGGCGGCGCGCCCGCACCGGCCCCGCTGCTGATCGCGTGCGCGCTCGGCATCGAACGGCTCGCCCTGCGGGGCGGCGACCGCGCCGGCGCCGGCGGCCCGGTCACCGTGGTGCGCACCGGCATGGGGCCCCGGGCGGCCGGACGCTCGCTCACCCGGGTGCTCGGCGACCCGGCGCTGCGCGGGGCGGCGGTCCTCGTCACCGGGTTCTGCGCCGGCCTCACCCCGGGCATGCGACCCGGCGACCCGGTGGTCGCGACGGAGACCCGCGGCCCGGACGGCGCCGCCACCCCGTGCGCGGGCACCGGAGTGCTGGTCGAGGGGCTCGGGCGGGCCCTGCCGGGACGCACCGTCCACACGGGCCCGCTCACCGGTTCCGACCACGTCGTGCGCGGCCGGGAGCGGTCGGCGCTGCGCGGGACCGGCGCGATCGCGGTCGACATGGAATCCGCTGTCACACTCCAGTGCGCTGTGCGCGCGGGCGCACACCCGGTTGCGGCCGTCCGGGTGGTCGTGGACGCTCCAGAACATGAACTGGTCCGGATAGGCACGGTGCGCGGTGGAATATCAGCTTTCCGCGTCCTTCGTTCCGTCCTTCCCGCTTATCTCGAATGGCACCGTTCCTTGCTCCCCAGGAGGTGAGCCAGATGGCCATGCCACTCCGCCAGTCCCTCAAGGTGGCGACGTACCTCGCCGAACAGAAGCTCCGCAGGCGGGACAAGTTCCCGCTCATCGTCGAACTGGAACCGCTCTTCGCCTGCAACCTGAAGTGCGAGGGCTGCGGCAAGATCCAGCACCCGGCGGGCGTGCTCAAACAGCGCATGCCGGTCGCCCAGGCCGTGGGCGCCGTGCTGGAGTCCGGTGCGCCGATGGTGTCGATCGCCGGTGGCGAGCCCCTGATGCACCCGCAGATCGACGAGATCGTGCGCCAGCTGGTGGCCCGGAGGAAGTACGTCTTCCTGTGCACCAACGCGATGCTGCTCCGCAAGAAGATCGACGACTTCCGGCCCTCGCGGTACTTCGCCTTCGCCGTGCACATCGACGGCCTGCGCGAGCGGCACGACGAGTCCGTGGCGAAGGAGGGCGTGTTCGACGAGGCGGTGGAGGCGGTCAAGGAGGCCAAGAGGCGCGGCTTCCGGGTCACCACCAACTCCACCTTCTTCAACACCGACACCCCGCAGACCGTCGTCGAGGTGCTCGACTACCTCAACGACGACCTCCGCGTCGACGAGATGATGATCTCGCCCGCCTACGCCTACGAGAAGGCGCCGGACCAGGAGCACTTCCTGGGCGTGGACCAGACCCGGGAACTGTTCAGGAAGGCCTTCGCGGGCGGCAATCGCCGCCGCTGGCGGCTCAACCACTCACCCCTCTTCCTGGACTTCCTGGAGGGGAAGGTCGACTTCCCGTGCACGGCCTGGGCCATCCCGAACTACTCGCTCTTCGGCTGGCAGCGCCCCTGCTACCTGATGAGCGACGGCTACGTGCCGACCTACCGGGAGCTGATCGAGGAGACCGACTGGGACAGCTACGGCCGCGGCAAGGATCCGCGCTGCGCCAACTGCATGGCGCACTGCGGTTACGAGCCCACCGCGGTCCTGGCCACCATGGGGTCACTGAGGGAGTCCCTGCGCGCGATGCGCGAGACGGTCTCCGGGAACCACGGGTGATGTCATGACGGCCGTCTCCCTGGGCGTTCCCGGAATGCCCGCGTCGCCGCTCGCGGAACGCCGCGCGTCACGGCGGATCCAGGTCGGCCCGGTCGCCGTCGGCGGCGGGGCCCCCGTCTCGGTGCAGTCGATGACCACGACCCGTACCTCGGACATCGGGGCGACGCTGCAGCAGATCGCGGAGCTGACGGCTTCGGGCTGCCGGATCGTGCGGGTGGCGTGCCCGACGCAGGACGACGCGGACGCGTTGCCGATCATCGCGCGGAAGTCGCAGATCCCGGTGATCGCGGACATCCACTTCCAGCCGAAGTACGTGTTCGCGGCGATCGAGGCGGGCTGCGCGGCGGTCCGGGTGAACCCGGGCAACATCAAGCAGTTCGACGACAAGGTCAAGGAGATCGCGAAGGCGGCGAAGGAGCACGGCACGCCGATCCGCATCGGCGTGAACGCGGGCTCGCTGGACCGGCGGCTGCTGCAGAAGTACGGCAAGGCCACTCCCGAGGCGCTGGTGGAGTCCGCGCTGTGGGAGGCG
>NZ_JAVRHI010000110.1:0-6341 GCF_034105845.1 Streptomyces sp. CRN 30
CCTGCGCGGCCTGCCTCCGCAGCCGTCCGGCGGTGTCCCCGGCCGCCTTCGCACGGCTGGCCGGAGCGGGCCTGGAGGTGCGGACGGGCACGGGTACGCGGCTGCCGGGCGCCGGTGGACCGACCGGCGGGACGGCGGCGCCGGACGGCACGGGGCTGCCCGAGCTCGTCGCCGAGGCGGCGCTGCTGCAGGCGCGGCTCGACTGGTTCCAGACCCGACTGGCGGGGCTCGGCGAGAACGGCCCCGGGACACCGCCGCGGGGCGCGCCCGGGCAGGGGTAGCGCCTGCCGGGCCGGGTACCCGAGTGACCCCATCGAGAGGAGGCGGGACACAGTGACCGGGACTTTGGACAGCAGGCCCGCGCAGCCGGCCGTGGACGGGCAGCGTGCCGCACGGCCGGTGGCGGACGCGCACCACTCCGTCGGCGAACTGGTCGGGCAGGCCACCGAGCAGCTCTCCCTGCTCGTACGGCAGGAGCTCGCCCTCGCCAAGGAGGAGTTGACGGAGAAGGGGAAGCGCGCGGGCCGGGGCGGGGGACTGCTCGGCGGGGCGGGCGCCGTCGCCTACGTCGGGCTGATGGCCCTCGCGGGCACCGGAGTCGCCGCACTCTCGCTGGTGCTGGCCGTCTGGGCGGCCGCGCTCATCGTGACGGGCGTGCTGTTCGTCATCGCGGGCGTGCTCGCCATGATGGGCCGTGCTCAACTGCGCCGGGCCACCCCGCCCATGCCCGAACGGACCATCGACAGCGTCAAGGCCGACGTCGAGGAGATAAAGGAGAGGGCGCACCGATGACCAGTACATCCAGTACTCCCGGCTCGGCGGCCCGGCAGGGCCACGAGGGGGCCAAGGGCCCCGACGAGCTGCGCCGGCAGATCGAGGAGACCCGGGCCGCGCTCGGGGACACGGTCGAGGAGCTCGCCGCCAAGGCCGACGTGAAGGCCCGCGCCCAGGCGCAGATGGCGGACCTGAAGGGCTCGGCCTCGTACGCCGTGCGGACGGTGCGCGAACGGGTGCCCATGGCCGCGGTGGCGGGAGCCGTGGGCGTGGCCGCCGCCGTGGCGGTGGGCGTCTACCTGTGGCGCCGCAACTGAGGTCCGCCCCGGTCGTCCGAGGACCACGGTGCCCGTGCGGGTGCCGTGGTCCTCGTGCCTGGTCGAACGGGACCCTACGGCCGGAACCGCAGCACCTGCGGGTCGTGGTCGCTGATCTGGTCGTGGAACTCCGAGTTGATGTGCACGCTGTCGTAGCTCCGGCCCAGGGACCACCGGATCGACGGGCTGACCAGGATCTGGTCCAGGACCTGGGCGTTTCCCTGGTAGGTGTACGTGTACCGCTCGCTCCTCGGCAGCGACTTGATCGCCGACCAGAGGGCGCCGTCCTTCTCCAGCAGCTGGGTGGTGCGGGAGAACTCGAAGTCGTTGATGTCACCGAGGACGACGACGTCCGCGTTCTTCTGCGCCTTCAGGATCTGCTTGACGAACGTGTTGACCGCACTCGCCTGGAGGTGGCGCTGCGTCTCCGAGCTGCGCGTCTGCGGCTGGTACGGGGAGTGCAGCGGCTGGTCGCCGCCCTTGGACGCGAAGTGGTTCGCGACCACGAAGACCGTCTCGCCACGGAAGACGAACTCGCCGACGAGCGGCTTGCGGCTGTTCTCCCAGGCGGCGTCGGCCGGGTCGATCCGGCCGGGGGAGGCGGTCAGCCGGGCCTCGCCGCGTACCTTCCGCACGCCGACGGCCGTGGTGGCGTCGCCGCCGGCGCGGTCGGTGAAGGAGACCCGCTCGGGGTCGAACAGGAACACCTGGCGGATGTTGCCGCCGGGCTCGCCGCCGTCCGCCTTGTCCTCGGGCGAGATCGAACGCCACTCGTACGCCGGGCCGCCTGCGGCCTCGATGGCCCCGATCAGCTTCTCCACGGTCACGTCGGCGTCGACCACGCCGCTGTCCGTGGCGCCGTCGTCGTCCTGGATCTCCTCCAGGGCCACGATGTCGGGCGACCGCAGGTTGTCCACGATCGCTGCGGCGTGGGCCGCGAAGGTGGAGTCGGACGGGTCCAGGTTCTCGACGTTGTACGTCGCCACCGCGAGTTCGCCGGACAGCTGCTTCCGGGTGCGCTCGCGCTCCAGGCCGCCGGACCTCAGCTCGCCCAGCTGGTTCGCGACCAGCGTGTATCCGCCGTACTGGGAGTAGTCCAGCGGGCCCTCGGTGCGGCCCTTCAGGGCGTCACCGACGTTGGCGTCGGGGAAGTCGGCTGCCGCGCCCAGCGACTGGATCTGGAGTCGGCCGGTGTTCTGGTCCTCGTACGAGCCGTAGACGGTGGCGCCGCGCCAGGTGCGGTTCTCCCACGGCTTCACCGTGACCCACAGCTCGGTGTACGGGTCGGTGGCGGTGACCACACGGGCGTCGGCCACCTCGACGTTCATGCCCTCCAGGGACTCGTAGAAGTCCAGGGCGTACTTCTTCGGCCGCAGGGTGAGGCCGTTCACCGAGCCGCCGGCGGCCGGGTCGCCCTCCGGGGCGTACGCGCTCGGCACCGACCTCGCGTCGATCACCTTCGCGGCGGGGACCGCGTTGCCGCTGGAGAGCACGGTCACCGTCGGGCGGCTGATCTGGGTGAGGGACTGGTTCCCGGAGGAGGCGCCGCCCGGTACGTATTCGGCCACCGTGCCGGAGACGGTGACCGAGTCGCCGACGGCGACGGTGGGCGTGGTGGAGGTGAAGACGAAGACGCCCTCACTGGTGGCCGGGTCGTCGTCCGGCCGGGTGTCCTGGAACCAGAAGCCGCGGGAGGAGCCGTAGGTCCGTACGCCCGTGACGATGCCGGGCACGTCGGCGACCTGCTGCCCGGCGAGCGGGGATATCCGGGTGCTGCCCTGGATGTCGTGGATGCGCACGGAGCCGGCCCGCGGGGCGGCGTCGGCCTGCGCGGGCGCGGTGACCAGCACGGTGGACACCGCCGAACAGACGGCGGCGACGGTCAGCGCACTGAGGCGCGCGGTGTGCTTGCTCGGCAACGGAAGATCCCTTCGAGGGCGTGCGTGGGCGCAGGGCGTGCGTGGGCGCCGGGACGGGGCGGGGAAGTGGGCCAAGCGTGGGAGCGACCGGTGGGGCGGGGGTGACGCACGGAAGAACTGGCGGACAACTGCGCGGGAATCGTGCTCCGGTGTCTGCCCCGCCCCTCCGTCCGCTCGCGGTCCCCACGGACCCCCGGTGTGCTCTACGCGCGTCAATCTCCTGCGTGCTCACGTCACTTGTCAAGGTTTCGGCCAGGTGCCGCCGCTGCCGCGGAACGGAACCGGGCGGCATGGGTGGAAATCCGTCTAGGCTGGGCCGCTGCCCGCCCGATCGCACGCCGCGCTCGTTCCCGAGGAGAAACCAGCCGATGTCAGACAGCTCCCCCCTGCCGCCGGTGCGGCTCCACTCCGAAGCGGAGCTGGCCCGGGACGCGCTCGCCACCCCCCTGCTCTCCCGGGCCGCGCGGCTCGCCCGCTGGGCCGGCCCGGAGACCCGCGTCGGCGCCGGGGGCGAACTCGTCGAGGAACAGCTGCCCGCCGCCGCCGAGCAGCTGGAGCTCACCGGGGAGGACGCGGCGGCCTTCGCGAGCGAGGCCTGGCGGGTGGCCGTCGACACGGGGCTCGTCGAGGTCGTGGACGAGGAGCGGGGCACCGTCACCGCGGGCGCCGACCTGCGGACCCTCACCTCCGGCGGACCGCAGGACGTGCTGGGCGTCTGGCTCACCGCACTGGAGACCGTACTGGCGGACGCGACCGTGCCCGACCTCGACGACCTCGTGGACGCCCTGGACGAGGGCGGCACGCTCGACCTGTCCGGACTGGACTGGGACCCCGAGGCGGAGGCCCGGTTCCTCGACGGGGTGCTCGGCAACCTCTACCTGCTGACCGTCGGCGAGGACGCGCCCGGGGACCAGCCCGTGCCGCTCCCGGCCCTCGCCGCCTCCATGATCGTGCCGGACGACATGGGGGAGCCCACCGACGACGTGCTGGAGCAGGTGTCGGAGGCGATGATGCGGCTCGACGACCAGTTCCGGCTGTTGGAGCCGGCCGGTCTCGTCGAGTACCAGCCCGTCGACGAGGCGCTCATGGTGGACGTCGACGAGGCCGAGGACGCGGGCCCGGCCCAGGAGCCCGCCGAGCCGTTCGACGACACCGACGTCACCCGCTACGGCATGGTGCGGCTCACCCCGCTCGGCCTGTACGGCGTGCGCGCCCGGCTGCTGGAGTCGGGCGCCGCCGCGCCCGCCGTGGGCGACCTCGCCGACAAGGGCGCCGACGCGCTGCTCGACGGCACGGCCGGCTTCCCGCAGGCGGCGGCGCGGGCCGAGACGGAACAGTGGCTCGCCCGCCGCGCCCCCCTCGACGCCGCACGGGAACTGCTGGCGGCGGCACGCGGCGCGGACCCCGGGGCGCCGCTGCGCCGGCTGCGCTGCCAGCAGGCGCTGACCCTGGTCGGCCCGGAGGCGGGGCCCGCGCTGCGCGAGGTCCTCGACGACGCCGAACTGGGCGGCCTCGCCCGGGTGTGGCTGACCGAGCACGGCGCCCCCGACGTCCCCGCGCCGTCCGAGGCGATGGTCTTCTGGCTGACCGTCGACACGGTGGCCGCGCAGCTGGCGGCCGAGGGCAACTCCGACGAGCTCCAGGCGCTGGTCGAGGGCCTCGCGCGCCAGCACAGCGGCTTCTTCGGGGCGGCCTGGCGGGTGGACCACCCGGCCACCGCGGACGTCCTGGAGGCCATGGGGCGCCTGCACCCCGACAAGAAGGTGGCCAAGGAGGCGCGCAAGGCCGCGTTCAAGGCGCGGTCGCAGCAGGGCGGGTGAGCGAACGGTGTGAGCGGGGGTGACGGGAGCGGCGACGGCGGTTCACGGAAGCGGAGGTGCCGACGTCGTCCGGCGTTCAGCCGGTGTTCAGGCGGAGGCGCGACGGTGTGGCCGCACCACCGCGCCCGCCACCCACCCGGCACGCTTCTGACCCCACCGCCACGGGAGGGACCGGGCGGCCTGGGAGGCGGTCTTCCCGTCCTGGGCGCGATGGGCCTCGTCCGCGATCTCCGGAACTTCGACGGGGCCGGTGTCTCGGACGAGGTGGCAGCCCAGGTCGCGGCGAGGATCTCCGACCCGGTGGAGGTTGCGCGTTCGCGGTAGTTCGGCCGACGCGGCGGCGGTCTTCGGTACGGCGCTCGCGGTGCGGGCGGCGGACGTGGACCTCGTCGGGTTCGGCTCGACGAGCGTGCCCGTGAAGTTGCGCAAGGGCGAGTCGGTGCTGAAGGTCCTGGAGCGCTTCGGCGATCTGGGCGGCACGGACACGACCGACGCGGTGCGCCGGCACTATGAGAAGCACGACCGGGTGCTGATCGTGACGGACGAGCAGTACACGCACCACCGCCACGGGGACCCGACCGCGCAGGTCCCGGCCCACGTGCTCGTGTACACCTGGAACCTGGCCGGGTACCGGGCGGGTCACGGGCCGTCGGGCGAGCGGAACCGGCACACGTTCGGCGGGCTCTAGGACGCGGCCTTCCGCATGGTGCCGCTCCTGGAGAGCGCGCGGGACGCCGACTGGCCGTGGGCGGCGGCCTAACGGTTCCCGGGGGATCGGGAGATCCGAAGATCGTGGGATCGGGGTCGAGGAGGGGCCCGCACCGTGGTGCGGGACCCTCGCTCGTGGACGGGATGGGCGGGGCCTACAGCGCCTGCGCCGCCGGCTTCACCATGCCACGGACCGTGCGGGACTTCACGAAGTCGCCCATGGCGGTCATGTCCCACTCGCCGGAGAACTGGCGGATCAGCTTGGCCATCATCACGCCGGTCTGCGGCTGGGCGTTGGTCAGGTCGAAGCGGACCAGTTCCTCGCCGGTCGCGGCGTCGATCAGCCGGCAGTAGGCCTTGGCGACCTCGGTGAACTTCTGGCCGGAGAAGGAGTTGACCGTGAAGACCAGGCCGGTGACCTCCTGGGGGAGACGGCCCAGGTCGACGACGATCACCTCGTCGTCCCCGCCGCCCTCACCGGTGAGGTTGTCGCCGGAGTGCTTGATCGCGCCGTTCACGATCGAAAGCTTGCCGAAGTAGCAGCTGTCGATGTGGTTGCGCTGCGGGCCGTACGCGATGACCGAGGCGTCCAGGTCGATGTCCTTGCCCCGGTAGGCCGGCTCCCAGCCGAGACCCATCTTGACCTGGGCCATCAGCGGGCGGCCGCCCTTGACCAGGGACACCGTCTGGTTCTTCTGGAGGCTGACGCGGCCCTTGTCGAGGTTGATCTTGCCGGCGCCGGGCGCGGGCGCGGCGGGGGCCGGGGGCGCGGCCGGGGCCGGCGGGGTCACCGGGGGCGTCGA
>NZ_JAVRHI010000111.1:0-2782 GCF_034105845.1 Streptomyces sp. CRN 30
CCGCCCCGACGGCCCCCAGCACCGCACGTGCCGCCGCCATCGCCCCGCCCGGCGGCGGGTCCAGCAGCGCCAGCCCGGAGGCGTCCGGATCGCCCCAGCAGGCCGCCTGGAGGGCGAACGCGGTGAGGTCCGCCAACTGCATCTCCGGCGCCGGGAAGCGCGGCAGACGGGCGTCCTCGGCCTCCGCCCAGCAGCGGTACACGGTGCCCGGGGCCTCCCGCCCGGCGCGCCCCGCGCGCTGCCGTCCGGCCGCCTGCGAGGCCCGTACGGTCGTCAGCGCGCTCAGCCCGCGCGCGTGGTCCACCCGGGGCTCGCGCGCCAGCCCCGAGTCCACCACGACCCGCACCCCGGGGACCGTCAGCGACGACTCGGCCACCGACGTGGCCAGCACCACCCGGCGACGCGTCCCCGGGGACAGCACCGCGTCCTGCACGGCCGCCGGCGCCCGTCCGTGCACCTGGAGCACCTCGACGTCGCCGGGGTCACCCAGCTGCCCGGCCACGCGTGCGATCTCGCCCACGCCGGGCAGGAAGCACAGCACGTCGCCCTTCCGCTCGGCCAGCGCCCGCCGCACCACCGACGCCACGTGCGCGAGGAGGGCCGGGTCCACCCGCATGCCGTGCGGGGGACTGGGGGCACCTCCCGCTCGAGCGGAGCCGAGAGTGGGGGACGCGCGCGCGGGCGGCGCCCACACGACCTCCACCGGGTGCGCGACGCCCTCCGCCTCGACCACCGGCACGTCCCCCAGCAACCGGGCCCAGCCCTCCGCGTCGGTTGTGGCGGAGGCGGCCACCAACCGCAGCTCCGGGCGGAGCGCGGCCCGCACGTCCAGGACGAACGCCGCGACGGTGTCCGCGTCCAGGTGCCGCTCGTGGCACTCGTCCAGCACGACGACGTCTATGCCGGCCAGCTCCTGGTCCCGTTGCAGCCGCTGCAGCAGCACACCGGTCGTCACGACCTCCACGCGCGCGCGTGGGCCCACGACACGCTCGCCGCGCACGGTGAACCCGACGCTGCCGCCCACCCGCTCCCCGAGCAGCCAGGCCATCCGCCGCGCCGCCGCCCGCGCGGCGATGCGGCGGGGCTCGGCGACGACGACCCGACGCGCCGGGCCGTCCCCGACGAGCCCCGCCAGCACCAGTGGCACCAGCGTGGTCTTGCCGGTGCCGGGCGGCGCCACCAGCACGGCGGCACCGTGCGCGTCCAGCGCGTCGTCCAGGGCGGGCAGGGCGCGGCGTACGGGCAGCGGGTCCAGGGCGTCGTAACGGATCACGCCCTCAGTGTCGTACGACGGCCGTACGACCGGGGGACGCGCCCACGCGCGCGGGGCACGGCCCGCCCGTCAGCCCCGCTCGCACACGAAGATCGCCGATCCCGGGATCAGGCTGCCGCGCAGCGGGGACCAGCCGCCCCACTCGGAGGTGTTCCAGGCGGGCCACTCCGGCTCGACCAGGTCCACCAGGCGGAAGCCCGCCGCCACGACGTCGCGGACGCGGTCGCCGACGGTCCTGTGGTGCTCGACGTACACGGCGCGGCCGTCCTCGTCCTGCTCGACGTAGGGCGTGCGGTCGAAGTACGAGCCGGAGACGCTCAGCCCCTCGGGGCCGGGCTCGTCGGGGAACGCCCAGCGGATCGGGTGGGTCACCGAGAAGACGAACCGGCCGCCCGGGCGCAGCACCCGGCGTACCTCCCGCAGCACGGCCACGGGGTCGGCCACGAAGGGCAGCGCCCCGTAGGCCGAGCACGCCAGGTCGAACGAGGCGTCCGCGAAGGGCAGCGCGGCCGCGTCGGCCTGCACCAGGGGGAGGGCGCCGCCGATCCGCAGCGCGTGCTGGAGCTGCCGGTGGGACAGGTCCAGGGCCACCGGACGGGCGCCCTGGGCGGCCAGCCAGCGCGAGCACTGGGCCGCTCCGGCGCCGATCTCCAGGACGTCCCGGCCCGCGAGGTCCTCGGCCGGCCCCAGCAGCTCCGCCTCCACCTCGTCGAGCCCCTCGGGGCCCCACACGAAGCGGTCGTCGCCGAGGAAGGTGCCGTGTTCGACCTGGTACTCGTCCGCGTTCCGGTCCCACCAGCCGCGGTTGGCGCGGGAACTCTCCGTGGCCCCCGCCGCACGGCGTGTCGCCTCGGGTTCCCCGGCTTCGGGGGCCGTGGACTCCACGGGTTCCTGGGCGGCCTCCTGGAAGACCTCGGGCTCTTGGATGATCGGCTCCCTCGTCGTACTCTTCCGTCCCCGTACCGGGTGTCGCGCGCGGGACGTCCCGGGCCCCTGGGGCCCCGGGACGTCGTCCGGATACGGCTCGCGGGCGGCGTCGCGTGCGTTCTTGTGCCGGTTATGGGGCGATCCGCCCCCGGTGTGCGCCTTCGCGCATTGACCCTGTCCGGCTGCCCCCGTATGCTACAAGTTGCGCTGCGGGCCTGCGCACCTCAGACGTAGCAGGCTGCGCTCGCATCTGTTGTATGTCCCCTCGGTTGTCGAGGCGCCGCCGCCGGCCCAGCTGGTGGGGCGCTTCCTTGGCTGTCCGGCTTCTGCAGAGCGAAACGGGCTCCCGGCGTAAGCAGTACCTACGACTTCAATGTCCGTACCGGAGCCCTTTCCCACATGACGAGCAGCACCGAGACCACCGCCACCACGCCGCAGGTAGCGGTCAACGACATCGGTAACGAGGAAGCCTTCCTCGCCGCGATCGACGAGACGATCAAGTACTTCAACGACGGCGACATCGTCGACGGCGTCATCGTGAAGGTCGACCGGGACGAGGTCCTGCTCGACATCGGTTACAAG
>NZ_JAVRHI010000112.1:0-2602 GCF_034105845.1 Streptomyces sp. CRN 30
GCCCGCGGACGGGCCGCACCCCGCCGCGCCCGGCGCGTCGGGCGGCGCACGGCTCGTGGCCGGACACCACGCGGAAACCGGCCGGAAACAGTCACCTCACGATCTGGCGCGAACTCACCGCCCGGGGGTCGTTACCCTCGGCCGAGGGACCCGGAAGGTCCGGGCGCCGGGAGAGGAGCGTGCCGTGACCCGCCCGCCGACCGCCGCGCAGCGGCGGATCATCGACGCCGCCGATCCGGGGACGGGGCGGTTGCGCGGCACCCCCGCGCAGCTCGCCGCGCTGGTGCGGCACGGGCTGGCCTTCCGGCATCCGCGCCCGCCGCACGACCACTTCCTGACACCGGCAGGTCATCGGGCACGGGAGGCGGCCGACGTCCCGGCTCCCGAGGCGCCGGACGCCGGCGCCGGCGCCGAGGTGTTCGTCGCGCGGGTCGGCGGGGAGCCGGCCGGTCCGGCCGGGCCCGCCCGGCTCCGGGAGGTGCGGAGCGCCTGGCAGGGGCTGCTGGAGCTGCGGCGGATGACCCGTCCCGACGGCGCCGTGGACCGGCCCTGCGACTGGGAGCGGACCCATCTCGTACGGGCCGCCGCGCTCGCCCTTGAGGCGGCCGGGCACCGGCCGGCGGACGAGGAGAGGGACGGCTACCGGGTCCGGGCCACCCCGCAGCCCGAGGCCGTCGCGGTCCACGCGCCCGACGCCGGGTTCCTGCGGGCGGCCGCCGGCACGCTGACGGAGGCCGGCTGGCAGGTCGGCGAGTACACCGAGCCGCGGACCCGGGCCCGTTATCTGCTGGCGTCGCCGCGCAGGACATGACGGCCCGTCCGGTACCGACGCGGGAGAGGCGGCAGTCGCGAGCGAACCGTTCTCCGTGCCGGTGACGGTCGGCCGCGCGTTCGAGTGGGGTGAGGGCGGGACGTTCGGCATCCGGCAGACCGTCGTCAAGGCCGACGGCACGCCGGCCGCGGCGATCGTTGCGGCCGGCGGCCCGACGGACCTGCGGGCCCGCGAGTTCGTCGCGGGCCCGCCAGCTCGTCGCGGACCCGCGGGAGTGGCTCAGGACGCCGGCGTCGGATCCGGCACGGTTCGGCCTGTGCCGGTGCGGGAGGAGTCGCTGAGCTCCTCCCCCGCCTCCATCGGATGCGTGACGTCCTGGGCGTCGCGGCCCTTGCCGAGGTGGTTGAAGACCAGGTTGAGCAGGACGGCGGCGAGACAGCCCGTGGAGATGCCCGAGTCCAGGATGATCTTCGCGGTCTCCGGGAAGGAGTGGTAGAACTCCGGCGCGGTGATCGGGATGATGCCGACGGCCAGGGAGACCGCCACGATCAGAACGTTGTTGTCCTTGTCGAGGGCGGCCCGCACCAGGGTCTGGATGCCGCTGGCCGCGACGGAGCCGAAGAGGACGACGCCCGCGCCGCCGAGCACCGGGCGCGGTACGACGGCTATCAGCGAGGCGGCCACCGGGCACAGACCCATCAGGATCAGGAAGCCGCCGCCGGCCGCGACGACGAACCGGCTGCGTATGCGGGTCATCGCGACCAGCCCTATGTTCTGCGCGAAGGCGCTGCACATGAAGCCGTTGAACACCGGGCTGAGCGCCGAGCCGAGGGTGTCGGCGCGCAGGCCGGCCGCGATGGTCCTCTCGTCCGCCGGGCGGTCCACGATCTCGCCGAGCGCCAGCATGTCGGCGGTGGACTCGGTCATGGAGACCACCATCACCACGCACATCGAGATGATCGCCGCGAGCTGGAACTGGGGTGCGCCGAAGTGGAACGGCGTCGGGAAGCCGACGAGGTCCGCGTCGCCGACCGGTGCGAAGTCGGTGACGCCGAACGGGATCGCGAGGAGTGTGCCGACGACCAGGCCGAGCAGGACGGCGATCTGCTTGACGAAGCCGCGGGTGAAGCGGCGCAGCAGCAGGACGACGACCAGGGTGGCGGCGGCCAGGCCCAGGTTGGTCGGTGAGCCGTAGTCGTCGGCGCCCGCGTCGGGTCCCTGCGCCCAGCCGAAGGCGACGGGCAGCAGGGAGATGCCTATCAGCGTGATGACGGTGCCGGTGACGACCGGCGGGAAGAACCGCACCGCCTTGCAGAAGACGGGCGCGGCGAGGAAGCCGAGCAGTCCGGCGACGATGACCGCGCCGAAGATCACCGGTAGCGCGTCGGACTTGTCGTCGGTGGAGGCGACGATGGCGGTCATGGGGGCGACACCGGCGAAGGTGACGCCGTTGACGAAGGGCAGCCGGGCGCCGATCTTCCACACGCCGAGGGTCTGGAGCAGGGTGGCGAGGCCCGCGGTGAACAGGCAGGCGCCGGTCAGGAAGGTCAGTTCGGTACCCGAGAGACCGACGGCGGCGCCGACGATCAGGGGCGGGGCGACGACGCCCGCGTACATGGCGGCCACGTGCTGCAGGCCGGTCGTCGCCATCTTGACAGGGGGGAGTTTCTCGTCAACGGGGTGGTCGGCCACGGCGGCTCGCCTCCGGTCGGTTGCACGTCGGCATTGACGCGGGTTTCAAGGAGGTGGTGCGGGTGTGGTCGTGCGGGACCGCGGACGGAGGGGAGGAGCCGGCTCCGGGGTGCGCGCGTCCCCGCGCGCGCCCCGGAG
>NZ_JAVRHI010000113.1:0-17224 GCF_034105845.1 Streptomyces sp. CRN 30
ATACGAGCGGGACCAGAAGACCGAACCCATCCCCGTCCGGTTGACGCGCCCGGTGTACTCGGCGCGCAGGTAGCGGGAGCTGACGCCCTTGAGGGAGTTGACCAGCTTCGACAGTGCGAGCTTGGACGGGTAGTGCACGAGCAGGTGCACGTGGTCGGCCTCGCCGTTGAACTCGCGCAGCTCCACCTCGAACTTGTCGCACACCTCCCGCATGATGTCCTCGCAGCGCTGGAGCATGGTGTCGTCGAAGATTCCCTTCCGGTACTTGGTGACGAACACCGAGTGAGCGTGAAGGTTGAAGGCGACGTGGCGTCCCCTGCGAACATCGGCATCTGGTTCCCAGCGTGGTGACATACACCAAGCGCAGTAGAGTGACGGCAACGACCAGGAAGGAGGTGGGCCGGATGATCCGCGCGTACAAGTTCCTCATCAGGCCCACCGTGGGCCAGGCAGCCGCACTGTCGGCGATGCTCGCCGACCACTGCTCGCTCTACAACGGTGCGTTGCAGGAACGCCGGGACGCCTACCGGCACGCCTCGAAGACGAGCATCAAGTACGGGATGCAGTCGGCCCAGCTCAAACACATCCGCGCTTTCGACCCCGAGCGGCAAGGACGCTGGTCGTTCAGCTCGCAGCAGGCGACGTTGCGTCGTCTCGACAAGGCGTTCGCCGCCTTTTTCCGCCGGATCAAGTCCGGCGAGACGCCGGGCTATCCGCGTTTCCGAGGCGTGAACTGGTTCGACACGGTCGAGTTCCCCAAGGACGGGGACGGCTGCCGGTGGGACTCCACCCCGTACGACCCGCAGACCCGCGTCCGCTTCCAGGGCGTCGGGCACGTCAAGGTCAAGCAGCACCGGCCGGTGGTCGGCAAGGTCAAGACCGTCAGCGTGAAGCGTGAAGGGCGCCGCTGGTACGTCGTCCTGACTGCCGAGCAGGCTCAGCCCGATCCGCTCCCCGCGACCGGAGCGGTGGTCGGTATCGACATGGGCATCGCCTCGTTCCTCACCACGTCCGACGGCGAACACGTCACCAACCCCCGCCACGGCCGCAATGCCGCCGCGAAACTCGAAACAGCACAGCAGGCCCTGTCCCGCTGCGAGCGAGGATCGAAACGACGACGCAAGGCTGTCCAGAAGATCGCCGACCTGCACCGCAAGGTCCGCCGCCAGCGCCTCGACCACGCGCACAAGACCGCGCTGGATCTTGTGCGGGAACACGACCTCATCGCACACGAAGACCTCAAGATCCGCAACATGGTCAAGACCGTCGCGCCGAAGCCGGACCCCGAACAGCCGGACGGTTTCCTGCCTAACGGCGCCAGCGCGAAGACCGGTCTCAACCGTTCGATCTCGGATGCCGGATGGGGGGTGTTCCTGGCGATCCTGCACGCCAAGGCTGAAAGCGCCGGACGGGAAGTAATCGCTGTGGACCCCCGTAACACCTCCCGTACCTGCCCCGAATGCGGGCACATCAGCGTGGAGAACCGGCCCACCCAGGAGAAGTTCCACTGCACCGACTGCGGCCACCGCGCGCACGCCGACGTCGTGGGGGCTTCCAACGTTCTGCGGGCCGGGCTGGCCCGTCGCCAAGCTCAACCAGCTTGACGAGAAGCCCCCTCGTTCACGAGGGGGAGTAGTCACCTCCCACACCATCAGGGACCGTCCGGCGACGATGTGCACCGGGCGCTGACGGACGCCCGCCGAGAGGTCGCTGTCCATCCCGGACAGGAGCAGCCGGGCCCCGCCGAGCCGTTCCCCGCCGACCAGCAGGGACACGGTGGGGGAGTAGCGGTCCTTCACGACCTTGCCGAACTCGCCGCGCTCGGCCGCCGCCAGGGTCTCGTGCGCCTCCTGCCAGCCGGCCTCGGTCCGGCGGGCGGTGTCCTCGTGCGCCCCGGCCGCTGTGGCGCTCAGGGCTCCGGCCAGCGCGGCGCGGCCCTGGTGCAGACGGCTGCGGACGGTCCCGACGGGGACCGCGCACGCTTCGGCGATCTGCTGGTACGAGGTGATTCCGGTGGAGAAGTACCGCAGGACGACCGGCAGCCGCAGCGCCGGGGAGAGCGTCTCGATCGCCTCCCAGATCCAGTCCCGCAGCGCGTGGCTCTCCAGCACCCGCTCGGGCGTGACGCCGTCCGCCGGCAGTGGCACCTCCGCCACGGGCTCCAGTTGCCGTGAGGCGCGCAGCAGGGTCCGGCAGCCGTTGCGCACGATCATGCGCAGCCATGGCCCCACGGCCTCCGGATCGCGGACGTCGACGATCCGCCGCAGCGCCACCAGTGCCGCCTCCTGCATGACGTCGTCGACGTCCGGGCCTGGCCCCAGCAGGCTGAGGGCCACCGCCCGCATCCCGGGCCGGTGCCGCTCCAGCAGCGCGCCCAGGGCCGACACGTCGCCCGCCTGGGCCGCCCGGGTCAGCGTCGCGTCCCGCACCGGACCGGCGTCAGCCGGTGTCCCGCCCATGTCTCACCCTTCGTACGCACACGTGCGGCCACCCGGCCGCTCGGTACCACCGGCAGCTCAGTACCAGTGGTTGGCCTGCCAGAACGCCCAGGCGTCGCAGGGACTGCCGTAGCTGGAATCCATGTACTGCAGGCCCCACTTGACCTGGGTGGCGGGGTTGGTCTGCCAGTCGGCGCCGACGGAGGACATCTTGGAGCCCGGGAGGGCCTGGAAGAGGCCGTAGGCACCGGAGGACGCGTTGACGGCCCGGTAGTTCCAGCTCGACTCGTGGTCCACGATGTTGCTGAAGCACTGGAACTGGCCGGACGGCACCAGTTGCCGGGCCATCGCCTGGATCTGCGCCACGGTGTACGAACCGGACGCGGCCGGACCCGCAGTGCCCGTGGCCGCCGTTTCGCTCTCGGCCTGCTCCCGGGCGTCCGCCTCGGCCCGCTGAGCCTCCTGGGCGGCCTCCTGGGCGGCTTTCTCGGCGGCCTGCTTCTTCTCGGTCGCGGTCTGGGCCGCCACCCGCCGGGCGGCCTGCTCCGCGTCCTGCCTGGCGCTCGCGTCGGCCGCGACGGCCTGGGCGTCGGCCTGTCGCGCCAGGGAGACGGTCTGCGTACGGGCCTGCTGCCCCACGGGCAGGTCCGCGAGGAGCGTCGAGCCGGCCCGCGTCGCGGTGTCGTCGGGCTGGGCGGTACTGGCCGAGGCGGCGCCGGCGATGCTTCCGGCGGCGGTGACCGCGGCGGCCGAAGCCACCGCGAACCCGCGGAACGAGGTCGGACTCACACGTTGTCCTTTCGGTCGCTGCACGGCTCTCTCCTATGTGCTTCGGTTCAGGCACCAGTTGGACTGAACCGTTTGCCAGCCCCGCTCGTATCACTCGTGTAAGCGGGGTAGCGCACCCCGGTCACGGGGCCAGGTGAGCGGTCGCCCTCACATCGGGGAAGAGTGTGAGGACGACCGCCCGTTCCTGCGGCCGGCCAGCCATGGAGAATCTGGCCGCAGGAGCTTTCTCTAGGGCAACGGGACGGGCACCGCGAGGGGTTCACGGAAAAGGGAAGGGAACCGCTGAGGATGGACGGGCACCGACCGCGCGCGGACGCCGTACGGCTGCGCCGGCACGTGGAGTTCCTCGCCGCCGGGCCGCGCGGCCGGCGCCGGGCGCCCCGGGCGATGGGACGGGCCGAGGCGTACGTACGGGACGAACTGGAAGCGGCGGGCTGGCTGGTGCGGCGGCAACCGTTCGACGTGCGCTGGCAGCTCGGCGCCACCGACCGGCACGGTCACCGGGCACTCGCCCTGAAACCGCGGCTGCACCGGCGCCTCAGCGGGGCCAACCTCTACGCCCGGCTGCCGGGTCCGGGTTCCGGGCCGGTCGTCGTGGTCGGCGCGCACCTCGACACCGTCGACGGCAGTCCGGGCGCCGACGACAACGCCTCGGGCGTGGCCGTGGTACTGGAGACGGCACGGCTGCTGGCGGCCGCGCCCACCGCGCCGCGGGTCGTCCTCGCCGTGTTCGACATGGAGGAACTGGGGCTGATCGGCGCCCGCCAGGCGGCCCGGGAACTGACCCGGGACGGCGGGGTGCGCGGCATGATCTGCCTGGAGTCGGTGGGCTACTTCGACGACGACCCGGGCGCTCAACGGCTGCCCGCCGGTTTCGCGCGGCTCTTCCCCGAGGCGTCCGCCGCGACCGCCGCCGACGGGTACCGGGGGAACTTCACGCTCGTGGTGCACCGTCGTTCCTCGGCCGGCGCCGCCGAGGTGTGGCGGCAGGCCGCCGCCGCGGCCTCCCCGGCCCTCACCGGGCTGCCCCTGCGGGACCCGCGGCCCGACGGACTGCCCGGCGCGCTCATCGGGCTGGCCGTGCCACCCGCCAACCACCTGGGCCGCAGCGACCACGCGCCGTTCTGGAACCGGGGCGTGCCCGCGCTGATGCTCACCGACACCGCGAACTTCCGCAATCCGCACTACCACCGGCCGACGGACACCCCGGCGACCCTGGACTACGCGCGGCTGGCCACCGTCACCGACGCCACCGCGGTCACCGCCGTGTCCTGGCCCGACGCCCCGCGCCACGGGTGACCCTCAGTCGTGCTGGGCCTCGCGGGCGGGCAGCAGTCCGGCGGTGGCGATGTCCCAGTCGATCCCGGCCAGTTCCTGCCCGGCGGGCACCAGCGCGTAGGTGTGTTCCAGCCATTCGGCCAGCGGGCGCACCGGCAGTTCGAACAGCGCGGCCATGTCGCCCGAGCACAGCTGCAGCCACGAGGTGGCCCGCCCCTTCTCCAGCTGGGCCGGCCATATCCGGATGTCGCCGAGGCCGCTCACCGAGTACAGGCCCTGCTGGAGGAGGTCCCGGCCGATCTGCCACCGGACGCTCGGGCCGCCGTCGACCAGCAGGTCCACGCCGACGACCAGCGGGGACCGGGGGCTGAACCGGAACTCGGTCCTGACCGTCTGCCGGACACAGACGTCCAGCACGCGTTCGATGTCCAGGCTCAGCGTGAGGCGGCTCATATCGGGTCGGTCCTTCCCATCGGCGGATGTTCGCGGAGTCCACTCTGGTCATGGCCGGCGTGACGTACATAGGTAAGTTGACCGTCCGGCTGTACGGGCGATGACGGTGATCGCCGCCACAGCCGACCGGAATGCGGACCGTTGTCCGTGTTGGGACGGTGCGCGGAGCAGGGCCGGCACGGACATTCAGTCATTCGACTGTCGTCCCCGACGGACCGCTGGAAGATTCTGGAGCTGTCGCCCGCGTACTGGTGCCGGGCGGTCGTCCTGCTCGGAGGAACCAGCCGTGAACCGTACCCCCGTCGTCTTCATCCATGGCGTGTGGCTGCACGCGCTGTCCTGGGAGGCGTGGGTGGAGCGCTTCGCCAGCCGGGGGTTCCTCACCGTCGCCCCCGGCTGGCCCGGTGAGGCGACCGCGGCCCGGACCGTACGCGCCGCGCCCGAGACGCTCGCCGGACTCGATCTGGCCACGCTGACCGATCACTACGCCGGTATCGTCCGCTCCTTCGACGTCCCGCCGGTCCTCATCGGCCACTCCGTGGGCGGGCTCATCGCCCAGCACCTCATCGGCGCCGACGTCGGACGGGCCGCCGTGGCCATCGCGGCCGCCCCCGTCAACGACGTACTCCTGCCCGGGGCACCCGTGCCGCTGTGGCGGCCGGACCAGAACGGCGGCACCGGCGCGGACCGGACAGTGCCGCTGTCGCCGCGCACGTTCCACCAGGTCTTCGCCAACACCGTCAGCCGTGCGGAGTCCGACCGGCTCTTCGAGCGCTACGGCATGCCCGCACCGCGCCGGCTCCTCGCCGACCTCGGCTGCGCGAGCACCCCGCGCAGCCCCCGGGCCGGCGCGGACACCGGCAACGCGGGCCGGGGCCCGCTGCTGCTGATCTCCGGGCAGGAGGACCGGCTGGTGCCCGACTCCGTCACCCGCACCGTCTACAAGCAGTACGGCGACTCCACGGCGGTGACCGACCTCAAGCAGTTCGCGGACCGTGCCCACTCCCTGGTCATCGACGGCGGATGGCGCTTCGTCGCCGACTACGTGCTCGGCTGGCTGGAGGACCGGGGAGTGCGCGCCCTGGTGGAAGAGGGCTGAGCGGACCGGGCCGGGTGCCCTCACCCGCTCCGGTCGTCGGTGAGCCTGCCCAGGGCGTCGCGCAGGGCGGCGCGGGAGGTGATGCCGAGCTTGGGGAAGACCCGGTACAGGTGGGAGCTGACCGTGCGCGGCGACAGGTGCATCCGCTCGCCGATCTCCTTGTTGGTGAGACCGCTCGCCGCGAGGTCCGCGATCCGGCGTTCCTGCCAGGTCAGCGCCGCCAGGTGCGCCGCGGACGTCGCGGTGGCCGCGCCGGCGGTGCGCAGCTCGGCGCGGGCCCGTTCGGCCCAGGTGGCCGCGCCCAGCCGTTCGAAGGTGTCGGCGGCGAGGGTCAGCGAGTGCCGCGCGGCCTTGCGGCCCTGGGTGTGGCGCAGGCGGATGCCGTGGGCGAGTCGGACGCGGGCCACTTCGTAGGGGAAGCGGGCGGCGGCGGGGTGGGTCTCGGCGCGGTGGTACAGGTGGTCGGCCTCGGCGGGGTCGGCGCTGGTCATGGCGAGGGCGCCGTAGGTGGTCAGGGCGAGACGCGGTGAGATGTCCGGCAGGCCCGCGTCGCGGGCGGCGACGGCGTGCGCGCGGGCCTGCTCGGTGCGGCCGGTGTGCAGGGCCGCCTCCACCAGGTCGAGGAGGGTGCGGGACGCCTGGTGGGCGTAGGGGGTGAAGGTGCCGGGGGGTGTGATGCCGATGGCGTGGAGGTAGGCGGATTCGTAGTCGCCGTCGGCGAGAGCGGCGGTGGTGCCGATGGCGTCGGCGATCTGGGTGAGGAAGCCGACGCCGCGCGGGCGGGCCCAGGCGTCGACGGCGGCCTGGAGTTCCCGGGCCCGGTCGGTGTCCCCGCGCAGGGCCGCCAGCAGGCCCAGGTAGGAGCGGGTGTGGTGGGAGAACAGCGCGTGCCGGTGCGTCGTCGTCAGCTCCAGGCAGCGCTGCCCGGTGCGCTCGGCGTCGGCCCATTCGCCGACCGCGATCTGGTCCAGCATCACCAGATGCAGCATGGTCATGGCGTCGGCCAGCGCGCCCGTCTCCACCTCGCGGTCGACGGTGCGCTGGAGATGTGGGCGGTACTGGCTGAGCGTGTCCACGTGGTACGCGGCCACCCCGAGCCGGGTGACGTCCCACGGCTCCAGGTCCCGGAGACCGGCGAACGCGCGCTCCACCCGCTCGTGCACCCCGGCGCCCCGCAGCACCACGTCGCCCCAGGCGTCCTGATAGATGCGCGACTGCGCGGGCACTGAATCGTCCAGGGAGTCCAGCAGCCCGTGCACCCGCTCCCAGGCGGCCGCGTCACTCGCGTACTGACTGATGGCCAGCAGCAGGTCCACCAGGCGGATGAGCACCTCGTCCGGGCCGTCGACCCCCCGGTCGCGCAGTGTCTCGATCGCGGAGAGGACCTGGCGGTGCGAGGACCGCACGTCCCCGTCCTCGAAGAGCGCGACGTACCCGGAGGCGACCACCGAGTCCGGGGAGTCCACCACGCCGGACGCCGGATCGGAGCGGACCAGTCGCTGCGCCTGGTCCAGCTGGCCGGAGTGCCCGGCGATGTAGGCGGCGCTGCCCAGCCGCCGGGACCGTTCGGCGGGGGACTCGCTCAGCTCGGCGGCGCGGGTCAGCCAGGCCATGGCCGCCAGGGCACCGCCGCGCCGGATCGCGGAGTCCGCGGCGGCCTCCAGCGCCGCCGCGATCCCCTCGTCCGGGTCGACGGCGGAGGCGGCCAGGTGGGTGGCGCGCCGCTCCAGGTCGTCGTGGTGCTCCTGGGCGAGCACGGCGTGGGCCGCGCGTCGCTCGTTGGGGGTGGCCGTCTGCACCACGGTCGAGCGCACCAGAGGGTGCCGGAAGACGAAGTCCCCGGTCAGCGGGTCGATGTCCAGCAGACCGCGGTCCGCGGCCTCGTCGGCCTCCCGCATCCGGTAGCGGGTGGCGCCCGCGAGGGCGGACGCCGTACCCGCGCCGACGCCGTCCAGGGCGCCGCGCAGCAGCTCCGCGCGGACGGCGGCGCCGAGCGACTCGATGCGGGCGCCGTAGACCTGCTGGAGACGCTGGGGGAGGGGGATGCCGGTGTAGCCGAACGGTTCGGCGGCGGGGCGGCCGGCCCGGCTGCCGCGTACGTACGGCGGCAGCTCCAGCAGGGCCAGCGGGTTGCCCCCGGCCTCGTCCAGGACCAGCCGGCGGACCGTGGGGTCGAGTCCCGGGTGGTGGGTGTCCAGCAGTTGCTCCGACGCCTTCTGTGAGAGCGCGGTCACCGGCAGCTCCGGCAGCGCGGCGGTGTCGAAGCCCGAGGGGACGTCGGAGCGCAGGACGACGACGAGCTTGACCGAGCTGCCGGTCAGCCGCCGGCCCACGAACCCGCACACCTCGGTGCTGGAGACGTCCAGCCACTGGCCGTCGTCGAGCACCAGCAGCAGGGGCTCGGGCGAAGCCGCCAGGGAGAGCAGGTCGAGGACGGCGATGCCGAGGGTCATGACCGACGGGGGCGCCTGCGTGCTGCGGCCGAAGACCACGTCGAAGACGCGCCGGTGCACCTCGTCCAGCCGGTCGATGGAGGACAGCAGCGGGTACAGGAACTGGTGCAGGCCGGCGAAGGGCAGCTCCGACTCGGCCTCGACCCCCGCCGCCCGGATCACCCGCTGGTTCTCCGCGGCGGCGAGGCCGGCGGCGTGTTCCAGCAGGGCGCTCTTGCCCACCCCCGTGTCGCCCCGCAGGACGAGGGCCCGCCCGCCGGGGGCCGCTACGAACTCCGACAGTGTCCGCAGTTCGTCGTCCCGGCCGATCATGGCCCCGAAGTCCGACTCCACCGTGCCCCGCTCCCTTCACGCCCCGGCCCGGTACGGACATGTACCCGACCGCACACACGGATCGCGCCGGCCACAGCCGGGGCACAGGGAGGATACGTGTCCGGTTCGCGTCCGGTGATACCGGTGACAGTCGCGGGCGCCGTGACATGTGCCACTGTCCCGCTCCTTGCTCAGGACAAGAGATTAGATCCCGGCGGACGTTTCCGTCACCAGGTATGGCCGAAAAGTTTCTTGTGCGGCTTTCCGGGCGCTCCCGGACCACATGTGAGAGCCGTCGTTCCGGATCTGAGGTGTGTACCTTCTGCGGCGGAACCCGTTCCGCCACCTACGGAGGACCACGATGAGTCATCACGCCCGCGCGTTCTGGCTGCGCGCACCCGGCCACGGCGAACTGCGCGAGGCGGAGGTGGACCAGCCACAGGACGGCGAGGTCCTGGTACGCACCCTGTGGTCGGGCGTCAGCCGGGGCACCGAGACCCTGGTGTTCGGCGGCCGGGTGCCACGCGGCCAGTGGCGGACGATGCGGGCCCCGTTCCAGGAGGGCGACTTCCCCGGCCCGGTGAAGTACGGCTACCTCAACGTCGGCGTCGTGGAGGAGGGCCCGGCCGCGCTGACCGGCCGTACGGTGTTCTGCCTGTACCCGCACCAGACCCGGTACGTCGTCCCCGCCGCGGCCGTGACCCCCGTACCGGACGCCGTACCCGCCCGGCGGGCCGTCCTCGCGGGCACCGTGGAGACCGCCGTCAACGCCCTGTGGGACGCCGCGCCCCTGGTCGGCGACCGGATCGCGGTGGTCGGCGGCGGCATGGTCGGCTGCTCGGTGGCCGCCCTCCTGGCCCGCTTCCCCGGCGTGCGGGTGCAGCTCGTGGACACCGACCCGGCCCGTGCGCGGACCGCCGCCGCGCTCGGCGTGGAGTTCGCCGCCCCCGAGGACGCCCACGGCGGCCTCGACCTCGTCGTGCACGCCAGCGCCACCGAGGCCGGCCTGGCGCGCTCCCTGGAACTGCTCCGCCCCGAGGGCACGGTGCTCGACCTGAGCTGGTACGGCGACCGGCGGGTGGCCCTCCCGCTCGGCGAGAACTTCCACTCCGGTCGGCTCACCCTGCGCAGCAGCCAGGTCGGCACCGTCTCCCCGGCCCGTGCCTCCCGCTCCTACGCCGACCGGCTGGCCCTCGCCCTGGACCTGCTGGCCGACCCGGCCCTGGACGCCCTGATCACCGGCGAGAACCGGTTCGAGGAGCTGCCGGACGTCATGGCGGAGCTGGCCTCCGGGGCGGTCCCCGCGCTCTGCCACGTGCTGCGGTACGAGGAGTGACATCACTCCAGATGCAAGTTCGGATACATGGCCAGATACATGCCCAGATACATGTGAGATAGGCTCACATGTATCTGTAATCACGGTGAGGCGAGGCGGGCATGGACTGGGTCACGCAGGGGCGGTGCCGGACACAGCCGGAGCGGATGTTCGCCGAGGGCGCGGAGCAGAACCAGGCCAAGGCCGTGTGCGCCGGCTGCCCGGTGCGGCTCAAGTGCCTGGCGTACGCGCTGGACCACCGCATGGACCACGGCGTGTGGGGCGCGATGACCGAACGGGAGCGCCGTGCGCTGCTGCGCAGGCGTCCCGGCGTGTCGTCCTGGGCGCGGTTCTTCGCGGAACTCGACCCGTCCCGGGGCCGGACCGCCGCGAGACGCTGAACCGTCCTCAGGGACGCAGCGCCTGGAGGGTCAGCTCACCGTAGCGCCGCCACCGGGCCACGTCCCGTTCCGCCAGGCCCACCAGTTGCAGGCACATGCCGCACAGCACCACACGCAGATCCAGCCGGTCCGCGTCGGACCGGACCTCCCCGGCGGCCCTGGCCTGTGCCATCAGCTCCTCCAGCCGGTCGAGCAGCGGCCCGGTACAGGGCGCCGACCGCACATCGGCCAGGGCCTCCGACAGCAGCCGGTCCTGGGCGAGGTAGGCGAAGAGGGCGCGGACGAACGCGGCGAAGGCGTGCGCCGGTTCGGCCTCGTCCAGAGCGGGTCCGGTGACCCGCTCCAGCTCCGCCATCCGGTGCCGGACGACCGCCTCCACCAGATCCTCCTTGGTGGGGTAGCTGCGGTACACGGTGGCCTTGCCGACATCGGCGCGCTCGGCGACCTGCGGCACGGTGCCCTGCAGACCCGCCTCGGCGAAGACCTCCAGCGCCGCCGCGAAGACCCGGTCGTGGTTGCGGCGGGCATCGGCCCGTCTGCGGGGCTGCTCGTCCCGCCCGGCCTGTTCGAAGGTCGTCTCTGCCGCGCTCATGCCCTCATTGTGCCCCGCCGCGCCCGGTGGCCGGGCCGGGGGCATGGCCCCGGGCGGCTCTCAGCCTGGCAGCACGTTGTGGTTGAGCCGGAAGACGTTGTGGGGGTCGTACCGGCGCTTGACCGCCGCGAGCCGCGTGTACCGCTCCTCGCCGAAGACGCGCCGCATCTGCGTCTCGTCGGAGGCCAGCTCGGGGGAGAGGAAGTTCACGACGTCGCGGCGGTCCGCCCACGGGGCCATGCCCTCGGCGTAGGCGGCCAGGTACTCCCGGACAGGTGCCGCTTCGTCGGCACCCGCCACGCCGAAGGCGAAGGACACGAACGGCAGCCCCCGCGAGGGCACCGAGTTGGGTACCGGCGGCTGCCGGTCCAGGGCGCCTCCCAGCGCCCGGATCTCGACGCTGACCAGGGGGCAGCCCGAGTCGGCGCCGGTGAGCGCGGTGAACGCCGCGGCCGTGGTGGCGGAGAACTCGCGCAGGCCCAGGCTGGTCCCGGAGACGGGAGCCGGACGCACCGGGTCGACGTGGATCTCGCCCAGCTCGGTGACGGGGCGCTCCATGAGGGTGTCCAGCAGACAGACGGCTGCCCTGCGCAGCGGGGCGACGACGCGTTCGCCCCGGGAGGCGGGGCCGAGGTGTCCGACGCGGACATGCACGACGAACGAGCCGCGCAGCACCTCCGGCAGCTCCGGTGCGTCCGGCAGCCGCTGCACGGTCACCGAGGTCGTGGTGTCCTCGTCCAGAGTCGGCAGCCACCGGCGCCACGCGGCGAGCACCCGCGCGGTGTCCTCACCGCGGAAGTACAGACCGCCGCCGTAGAACCCGCTCACCGGGAAGAGGGCGAACTCCATCGCCACGACGATCCCGAAGTTGCCCTTGCAGCCGAGCAGAGCCCAGAACAGCTCGGGATCGCTGTCCGGCGTCACCCCGATCAGGT
Source organism: Streptomyces sp. CRN 30 (assembly GCF_034105845.1). NCBI lineage: Bacteria > Bacillati > Actinomycetota > Actinomycetes > Kitasatosporales > Streptomycetaceae > Streptomyces > Streptomyces sp. CRN 30. Next base: position 12,066 of record NZ_JAVRHI010000113.1, read on the forward strand.
CACCGGCGGCGGTGACCACGTCCATGCGGTGCACATGGTCCGCGGCGTACCCGTGAGCGCGGCTGAGCAGCGGGCCGATGCCGCCGCCCAGGGTGTAACCGAGCACGCCGACGTCCGGGGCCGAGCCCGCGAGGGGGGTCAGGTCGTGTTTGGCCGCCGCGTCGACGACCGCGCGCCAGCGGGCGCCCGCACCGACGGTCGCGGTGCGCGTGCCGGGGGACACACATACGTCGTCCATACGTCCGGTGGTGATCAGCAACCACTCGCCGTCGTCCTCGGGCAGTACCGTCTGGTGGCCCGCGCCGCGCACGGCCACCGGCATGTCCTGGGAGCGGGCGTAGCGGACGGCGGCCACCACGTCCCGGGCGTCGGCGGCCCCGACGACCACCGTCGGCCGGGCCACGCGCAGCAGGTTGTGTCCGGTGCACTCCGCCTCGTACGACGGGTCGCCGGGGACGAGGACCGGGCCGGTGGCGGCCTCGCGCAGCGCGGAGAGGGTGGCGGGCCGGCCCGGACGGCCGGTCGGGAAGTCCGAGGTTTTCATACTTCGTACACGCGACGACACCGATGACTGGTTCACACATGTGGGTGAGTAGGCTCACATGAACCGAGAGGTGTGACACATGCGTCCCTCCGAGAGAGCGAACGAGCCCCACATGTCGCACCGGGAAGAAGCTGATGCACGATGAAGGACCGCAAGACCGTCTGGCTTCCCTACCGGCCGGACCGGTTCCCCGGGCTGCCCGAGGAACTGTCGTATGCCACCTGGGACGGTTCGGAGCCGCTGCCGGGCGACCCTGCTGACGTCCGGTTCCTCGTGGCGCCGCCCGTGCCCGGTGCCGAACGCCTGCTCGCTCCCGTGCTGCCGAGGATGCGCGCCCTGCAGGCGGTGCAGCTCCTCAGCTCCGGCTACGACCACATGCTGCCGCTGACGGATCTGCTGCCCGCCGGTACCCGGCTCAGTACCGGCCGCGGCGTGCACCGCGACGCCACCGCCGAACTGGCGGTCACCCTGCTGCTGGCCCTGTGCCGGGGCCTGGACCGGTTCGCGGCCGGGCAGGCCGCCGGCCAGTGGCGTCCCGAGTTCCGCTCCACCCTGGTCGGCAAGCGCGTCCTGGTCATCGGCTACGGCGCCGTCGGCGCGGCCGTCGCCGCCCGGCTCGGCGCGTTCCGCTGCGAGCCGGTCCTGGTGGCCCGCACGGCACGTACCACCCCGGCGGGGCGGGTGCACGGCACGGCCGAGCTGCCCGCGCTGCTGCCCACGGCGGACGCGGTGGTGCTGTGCGCGCCGCTGACCGACCTGACCCGTGGCATGTTCGACGCCGGGGCCCTCGCGCTGCTGAAGGACGGAGCGATGTTCGTCAACGTCGCCCGCGGGGAACTCGTCGACACCCGCGCGCTGGTCCGCCGGGTACGGGCGGGCAGGCTCCGCGTCGCCCTGGACGTCACCGACCCTGAACCCCTGCCGTCCGGCCACCCCCTGTGGCACCTGCCCGGGGCGCTGATCACCCCGCACGTGGCGGCGTTCACCGACGCGTTCGGCACGATGAGCGCCGACTTCCTCCGCCGCCAACTGCGGCGCTACGCCCGGGGCGAGGAACTGGAGAACGTCGTCCTCACGACAGCTCCGGCCGCCTCCGGCGGACGGGCCGCGTAGCCGTGCCGTCACCGTCGCGGAACGACCCGCCGCGCCCGCCCGGACCCGCCGCCGGCCTCACCCGGGTCCTCGCCGTCATGGAACCGCTCGGCCACGCCGATCCGGCCGGTGCCTGGCGGGCCTTCACCGGCGCCTGGAACTGGGCCGCGCCGCTGACCGCCGCGGTTCCCCGGCCCGGCCTGCCCAGGACCCCGGTGGTCCGTCCGGCGGCCGGCGGCTACGCCCTGTCCGGACTGTGGCACCTGCCCACGCACGAGCCGACGGGACCGTGGTTGACGCTGCCCCTCGCCCGCCCCGGACGCCCGCCCGGCGGGGACCGCCCCGACGACCTCCCCGACCTCTTCGTGCTCCCCGCCAGGAGTCTGCCGGGTTCGGTCCCCGACGCGACGGACGGTCCCGGGGACCCGCCCCGCGCGGTGCTGCGGCTGGCCGGTGTGCAGGTGCCGGCGGGGCTGGCCACGTACAGCGCGGGCACGCCCCTGCGGGCCGGGGACGCCGCGTACCTGTGGACGGCGGCGGCCGCGCTGGCCCTGGGCGCGGCCCGCCGCATGACCGACGTACTGGCCGGCCCGGACCCGCGGGCGACGACGGGTGCCCCGGGACCGGTGGCCGCCGCCGGGCCGGCCGCCGATCTGGCCGCCGTACTGCACGACGAGCGGCTGAGCCTGACGGCCGCCCTGCACGGTGTGCCCACCGCCCGTGCGGGGCTGCCGCCGGACTTCCAGGAGCGGCTGGCCGAGCGGGTCCGGGGGATCGCCGACGTCGGGCCCCACGTTCTCGCGGCGGTCTACAGCCACACGCTGGAGCAGGACCGCGACGACCGGCGGGAGCCCCTGGTTCACCTGATGGAGGCGAGTTCACCGATACTTCAGCTGGCGCGGTACGCGACGAAGCTTCTGCCGCCCCACGACGGGACCTCCCCCAGGAAGGCTGAACACGGTGACGACCGTCGCATACCAGGGTGAACCCGGATCGAACTCGGCGACCGCCGCGCGCGCCCCGAACCCGGACGCCGCCGAGCTGCCCCGCACCGGTTTCGAGCAGGCCCTGGACGCGGGTCGAGCACGTCCGCAGCCACGTGCACGCTCTGGGCCAGCGCCGCGAGTTGCTGCGGGAAGGCGCCTGGCGGACCCTGGTCAGCGACACCCCTGCCGGGGCGGCCCGCGAGGTGGCCGAGTCAGGCGACGCCTTTCGCGGCCTGAGCGGCCGGGACGAGGGACCTTCCGCCGCCGTCGCCGTGGCGGCGGCGGAAGGTCCCTCACCCGGACAACGTGCTCACCCTGCCACCGGGTTCACCCCCGACCCGGGTGAGCTGTGAACATGTTCCTCGGGGCCGTACATGTTCCTCGGGGACGGATACCTAGAAACACCTGACCCGGTGCGGGACGGCATGTGCATCCCTTCTAAGGTGTGCACATGACCCAACACCGCAAGGGCCTCGTGCTCGACTTCGGCGGTGTGCTGACGACCCCCCTGCTGACCGCCGCGCTGGCTTTCGAGAAGCGCGCGGGACTGCCCGAGGGGGCGCTGCTCACCGGTCTCTACCTGAACCCCGAGGGCATCCGGCTCACCGAGGACCTGGAGCGCGGCGCGCTCAGCCAGACTCAGTGGAACGAGGGGGCCGGCCGGCTCCTCGGCATCGAGCCGCACAACCTCATGGGCCGCATCTTCGCCGACCTGCGCCCCGAGCCCTCGGTCATCGCCGCTGCCGCCGCCGCGCGCCGGGCGGGTGTGAAGGTCGGCATCCTCTCCAACACCGTGGGCCTGACCCCGTGGAACCTCTACGCCGGGTACGGGATCGAGGACCGCTACGACGCCGTGGTGCTGTCGGAGGAACACGGCACCCGCAAGCCCGAGCCGGAGATGTTCCGGATCGTGCTGGAGCGGCTCGGCCTGACGGCCGGGGAGTGTGTGTTCGTCGACGACACCGAGCAGTACCTGAAGCCCGCCGCCGAGCTGGGCTTCGCCACCGTCCACGCCGTGGACCCCGCCAGGACGGTCACCGCCCTGGAAGACCTGCTCGGCATCACATTGACCGGCAACGGCCCGGACCGGGCCACCGTCTGAGGAGACACCTATGAAACTGGGCCTCGCCCTGCCCACCTTCGGCCCCGACGCCCACCCGGAGGGCATCCTGCGGATCTCCCGGACCGCGGAGGAGATGGGGTACGACTCGCTGTGGACCGGTGACCGCGTCCTCGCCCCGCTCGTGCCCGGAGCGCCCTACCCCAGCGCGGACGGGCAGATGCCCCGCGTCTACGAGAACCACATGGACCCGCTGGTCGCCCTGACCTTCGCCGCGTCCCACACGGACCGGGTCCGCCTGGGCACCAGCACCCTCAACGGCCTGTGGCAGCCGCCGCTGATGCTGGCCCGTTCCCTGACCACCCTGGACGCGCTCAGCCGGGGGCGGCTGACCGTGGGTCTCGGACTGGGCTGGATGCCCGAGGAGTACACCGCGGTCTCCGTGCCCTGGAAGGGCCGCGGCGCCCGGCTCGACGAGACGCTCCAGGTGCTGCGGGAGTACTGGGCCAACGACGTCTTCGCCCACGAGGGGCCGCTGTTCACCATCCCGGAGACCGTGGTGGGGCTCAAGCCGCACCGGCGGCCCGGACCGCCGGTGCTGCTCGCGGCGTTCACACCCAGCGGTCTGCGGCGCATCGGACGCCGGCTCGACGGCTGGCTGCCCGTGGCGCTGCCGCTGCCGCAGCTGCTCGGTATGTGGGGCGTGGTCCTGAAGGCGGCGGCCGAGGCCGACCGCGACCCGTCCGCCCTGCGGATGGCGCTGCGGGTCAACCCGGAGCTGACGGACGTGACGACGGACGCCGAGCGGATGCCCTTCGCGGGCACGCTCGACCAGTACATCGACTACGCGCGGGCCGCCGCGGAGGCGGGCGTGCACGAACTGTTCGTGGACTTCGGGCAGACGCCCGCGACCCTGGACGAACGGGTCGACCTGGCCGGCCGGTTCATCGACGGCGTGCGCCGGGGCTGACAGCCGGCCCGCTCCGTCTCAGGGCGCGCCGACGCCGTGCAGCAGAGTGTCGACGACGACGTCGGCCGCCCGCGCCGGGCTCAGTTCCGGCAACTGCCGCGCCACCAGGTGCATGAGCTGGGGGAGCAGGGCGCTCGCCCACCCCTCGGGCAGACCGGGGCGCAGGAACCCCTCGGCGGTCGCACGGTCGAGAAAGGCGTCGACCTCGTGCGCCGAGGCGTCGCGGCGGGCGCGCACCTCCTCGTCGGCGAGCATGCGGGTGAGGTCGACGGGCCAGGTCCGGTTGACCGCGATGATGTTCTCGACGTAGCGGTGCAGGGCCACGGGGACGGGCGCCTCGGACAGCCGGGCGTCCTCGATGGCCGCCTCGATGGCCGCCAGGCGTGACGCGTAGATCGCGGCGAGCAGGTCCTCACGGGAGGCGAAGCGCCGGTAGACGGTGCGCCGGTCCACTCCCGCCTCGGTGGCGATGCTCGCGATGCTCGCGCCGGGGTCGGCGGCGAGCAT
>NZ_JAVRHI010000114.1:0-12608 GCF_034105845.1 Streptomyces sp. CRN 30
GCAGCACCACGTCCGGCGCGGCCTCCCGCACCGCCCGCACCGCCTCCCCGCCGGGCACCGCCGCCACCACCTCGATGTCCCGCGCGGCCCCCAGGATGTGCCGGAACCCCGTACGGATCAGGGCCTCGTCGTCGACCACCAGTACCCGGATCACTCGTGCTCCGCCCGCTCGTCGCCCGTCCGCGCCGCTCGTCGCCCCGCCCGCCCTCACCTGATGCGTATCACGTCCACGGCCGCGCCCTCGCGCGCCGGGGCGGTTTCCCGCCGGTTCGGCCGGTTCGTCGACCGGCCGACCGGCTGGGCAGGACCAGCCGTTCGGCCGGGTGTCCTCGGAAGGTCGCCGGGTGGGGTGGGCCCCGTCACCGGCGGAGTCTTGTCGCATGACGCACCACGAACTGCCGGTCGTGCCGACGGTGGCGCCGCCCGGACCCGGGACGGGCCGTGCTCCCTCCGGCACACCCCAGACCGGACGGCTGACCGGCATCGACCTGGCCCGCGGACTCGCGGTCCTGGGCATGTACTGCGCCCACGTCGGGCCGGACGCGACGGTCGGCGGGCCCGTCGGCTTCCTGTTCGAGCTGACCCACGGCCGCTCCTCCGCCCTGTTCGCGGTGCTCGCCGGCTTCTCCCTGGTCGTCCTGACCGGCCGGCCGCGGCCCCGGACCGGACGGGCCGGACGGCAGGCGAAGGGCAGGGTGGCCGTCCGCGCCGTCGTGCTGATCGCGCTCGGCTACGCCCTGACCGACCTCGACACCTCGGTCGAGGTCATCCTCGTCTGCTACGGGCTGCTGTTCCTCGCCGTGCTCCCGCTGGCCCGGCTGCGCTCCGGCCAACTGGCGGTCGTCGCCGCCGCCGGTGCGCTCGCCCTGCCCCAGCTGTGGTACGCCGTCCGCATGTCGGCGGAGACGAGCGGCTGGGCGGACACCGTCGTCGCCCTCGACCCGCTGGCCCGCCTCACCGGCACGGACGGCTTCGTCGAGGTGCTGTTCACCGGGTCGTACCCGGCCCTCACCTGGATGCCGTTCATGGTCGCCGGCATGGCGGTGGGCCGCCTCGACCTCGGCCGGCCCGGCGTCCGGCGGCGGCTGGCACTGACCGGCGGCGCGCTCACCGTCCTCGGGTACGGCGGTTCATGGCTGGCCCTGCACCTCGCGGGCCCGGGCGCGCTGCGCGTCATCGGTGCGGCGACGGACGGCGGCCCGGCCACGACGGCCTGGTGGTCGGACGTCGTCGGCACCCCCGTGGACCGGATCCCGCTCGCCTGGCTGCTGGTGGCCGCGCCGCACAGCCAGACGACCCCCTCCGTCCTCGGCGGCACGGGCGTCGCCCTCCTGGTCATCGCCGGATGCCTCGCCGCGGCCGCCCGGCTGCCCCGCCTGACGAGGACGGCCACCCCCCTCAGCGCGGTCGGCCGGACGGCCCTGACCGCGTACGTCCTGCACATCGTCGCCCTGTGGGCCCTGACCGACCTCTGGTACGTGCCCGCGCTGGAGGACGACTCGGGCCTGTCCACGCTGCCGGTCCTGTTCGCCTTCGTCGCGGTCGCCCTGGTGGCGGCGACCGTCTGGACCCGCCGTCACCGGCGCGGTCCCCTGGAACAGGTGCTGCACACCGTCACCGGGGTGGCGACGCGCATCAGATGAGGACGCTTCAGGTGGGGGCATTGGTCCGCCCCCACCGCGGGACGGAGCCGGCCATGGCGTGAGCCGGGCTCCGTGACCCCCCGGGCGGAGGCCGGCCATGGCGTGGGCCGGCCTCCGCCTTCGCGCGTCCGCGTCAGCCTTCCTCGTCCTCGTCGCCCTCGAAGAAGTCGCCGACCTCGTCGACGACCTCGGCCGCGACCATGCCGCCGACGACGCCGACCGCGAGCCCGGCCGCGCCCGCCGCGACGACGGTGCCCATGCCGGGGCCGGAACGGTGACCGTCGTGGTGCTCGTCCTTGCCGTGGCCGTGGTACTCGCCGTGCCCGTGCCCGCCGTACGGGTCGCCGTACCCGTACGCGGTCTGCGCGCCGTAGGACGCGCGGTGCTCGACGAGCTGCCGCACCCAGCCGTCGACGACGCCGTTCCAGTCCTGGTGCTCCACCCCGTCGTGGACGACGGTGAACCGGTTCAGCGCGTCGTGCCCGGCGGAGAGGAATCCACCGCGCTTGTCGGCCTCCAGGACCACCTCCATGCCGCCCGGGTGGGCCAGGAAGGAGACCTCGACCTCGTTCACCTGGTGCGCGTACGCCGGCGCGGGGGTGAGCTCGATCTCCTGGTAGAAGGGCAGTTGCTGGCCGGTGCCACCGATCCGCCCGTACTCCAGGTCGGCCGACCTGAAACCGAAGCCGAGCGCGCCGAACGCCTCCAGGACCGCCTCCTGCACCGGCAGCGGGGCGACGGCGAGCCGGTCGAGGTCACCCTTGTCCTTCGCGCCGGCCACGGCCAGTTCGGTGCGTACCCCGAGCACGATGCCCAGGTCCTGACCGTACAGCTCGGTGATCGGCGTCTCCCACGGCAGCACGACGCTGAACGGGACGCTCTGTTCCGTACCCTCGGCGAGCCGGAAGCCGCCGCCCACGGTGAACCGCTCGAAGGCGACGACGCCCTCGCTCTCACCGTCCTCGTGCTCCGCCTCGACGTGTGCCACCAGCTCCAGCGTGATGTGCTCGATGTCGAAGTCGGCGCTGCCGCCCTTGAGATGGACCTGACCCGTCAGCGGGCCGCCGGGCCGGACCGCCCCGGCGTCGAGGACCGTGTCGACCGTGGGGCCGCCCACGCCGAGCGAGCCGAGCAGTCGTTTGAACACCATCGTGGCGTCCACTCCTTAAACGTGCGTGTGGTTCATGAAGATGATGCCGCACGCCCCCGAAGGGGCGTGCGGCATCACCGCACCGCGTCGGCCTGCTACTTGGCCGAGTCGAGCGCGGCGAGCGCCTGCGCCCAGCGGACGTACTTCAGCTCGGCGAGGTCCGCCACGGTCTCCACCCCGAAGGCCTCCCGCAGCAGTTCGCCGTCCCGGTCGGAGACCCCCTTGAGCGCCCCCACCGGGGCGGCCAGGATCTCGGGCAGGCTCTTGTCGGCCCATGCCTTGTCCAGCACCTTGTCCAGGTCGATCGCAGCCATGTGTGTCGTCTCCAGGGGGAAGGGGAGAGGGGGACCGGCCGGTTCCGCGGCGGCCCTTTCTACAAGCGAGTAGAAGCATAGGGCTGCCGGATGCCGCGCGGAGCGTGGTCCGGGCGGGTGCGGCGGGAAAGGCCGAAAACGGCCGTTCGCGCAGCCGGGAACCGCGGCGGAGGGACCCGCGGGGACGGACGCGAACGGCGCCGGACCGTCCGCGCGGACGGTCCGGCGCCGTGCAGTGGCCGTTCGAGGGCCGTGCAGGGGCCGTTCAAGGGCCGGGAGTAGCGGGTGGCCGCCGGATCACGCCTCGTTCTCGTCGGGCTCGTTCTCGTCCGGTTCTTCCTCGTCCGGCTCGTCCTCGTCCTCCTGCTGCTCGGAGCCCGTCTCACGGGCGGTCTCCGTCTGCTGCGGAGTGCCGCCGGGGGACGTCTCGCCGGCCGGCGGCGGCGCGTCGGCCGACGACGAGCCCTGCTCCGGCGCGGGCCCCGAGCCCGAGCCTGTGCCCGTGCCGTAGCCGGAACCCGAGCCCGAGCCCGAGCCCGAGCCCGAGCCGGATCCGGTGTCGGACCCGGTGTCCGCCCCGGTGTCGTCGGTGGTGCCGGGCGAGGCGGACGGGGAGGGGGAGGAACTGGTCGACGAGTCGCCCGACCCGGGAGTCTCCGCCACGCTCTCGTCGGACGAGAACAACGTCATGCCGAGGAACACCGCGGCCACGAAGAGCACGGCGCCGGCGACGGCGGCCACCACACGCGGCCGGCTCGTGACGAACTCCCGCACGCCGGGCCGTCGTGCGGCCCGCCCCCGGCCCGTGCGGTTCGCGGCCCCGCCGGCCACCGGCAGCTTGTAGGTGGTCGGGGGGCCGGTCTCGCCGAGCGGACGGGAGCCCGGTACGGGAGCGGTGCCCGGGGTGCCGGTGGGAGCCGCCATGGGGGCGGTCGTGGGAGCGGCGGCGGGGAGCGGCTCGGCGCGGCCCTGCCAGGAGCCGGCCGCGAACCACTCGGCCGCCTGCTCGGCCGTCGGCCGGTCCTGCGGCTGCTTGTTGAGCAGGCTCAGCAGGTAGTTCTCGAAGGCGGGCGGGATCGCGACGCCCAGCTCGCGGGGCGGTACGGGGGTGGCGTCGAGGTGCTGGTGGAGGATGCCGACCGCGCTGTCGGCCTCGTAGGGCGGGCGGCCGGTGAGGAGCTGGTAGAGCAGGCAGCCCAGCGAGTACACGTCGGAGGCCGGGCCCGCGGTCTCGCCCAGGGCGCGTTCGGGGGCGATGTACAGGCTCGTGCCCACGATGTGCCCGGTGGCGGTCAGCGCGGCACCGGGGTCGTCGAGGAAGCGGGCGATGCCGAAGTCGCCGATCTTCAGGGTGCCGTGGGCGTCCAGGAGGAGGTTGGCGGGCTTGATGTCCCGGTGGACGATGCCCTGCCGGTGGGCGGCGGCCAGTCCGGCGGCCGCCTCGGCGGCGATGCGGGCCACGCGCTCGGCGGGCAGGGTGCCCGAGTCGGCGAGGAGGCCGGCCAGGCTGTCCCCGTCGACCAGCTCCATCACCAGGTAGAGGCGGTCCTCCTGCTCGCCGAAGTCGAGGACGCCGACCACGTTGGGGTGGTTGAGCCGGCCGGCGGTCTGGGCCTCCAGCCGGAACCGCGAGGCCGCCGTGGCGTCGGCGCCCTGGTTGAGCAGGAGCTTGACCGCCACCGGTCTGCCGAGGGTCTCGTCGTAGGCGCGCCAGACCTCCCCCATCGCGCCTCGACCGATCGGATCATGCAGCTGGTAACGGCCGGCTATCAGCACCTGTGTCTCATCCTCATGCCACACCACAAGACCATTTCGTCTGCCGCAGGCGTGACGCACCTCGTGGGGACGGTGACGGTGGGGATGCCGCAGCCTCACCAGCCTACCCGTGCCCCGGTGGTAACAGATCAACCGGTCCCGCTACCCGCTCGGGTCCAGCCGAAACCGCCCCGCCGGGCCGCGCCCGCGGTACCCCGTTCGGGGCACGTCCTGGCGTCCCGTGCCAGGAGTGTTTTTCATACTGCCGTTCCGGTGATCGTCGGTGGCCCGGAATATGCGAGGCGTGAACCCGCTAAATGGCCGCTCGGGAAACGGGAAAGAATACACAGAATCAGCGGCCGTGCTATCCCTGTCGACATTCGGGATCATGTGTTCTATTGCTTGTGTGCCGGTGTGCCTGTCAGATTGTGGAACTCCCCGGCGCGAGCGACCGGGTTTCCCTTTTCCCGCACCCTTTTCGGAGGTCACCATGAAAAACACGCTGCGCCGGATGTCCGGTGTCCTGCTCGGTACGGCGGCGCTGACCGCCGGCACGTTCGCCGGCACCGCCCAGGCAGGGCAGACGCCGCACCGCGACGTCGTCCCGGTGACCATGGAGGCGTACCAGGGCAAGGTCCTGGTGCTGTCCCGCCAGCTCTGGAACCACCGCGCGGACGTCAACCGCAGCGACAACGGCGCCCCCGTGCCCGGGCTGCGGGTGGTCTTCACCACGGCCGGCAGCGAGGAGTTCCTCTGTGACGCCTTCACCGATGCCAACGGCACGGCCACCTGTGACACCAACCTGCCGTCCGGCCTGGAGGTCGCCAACAGCGTGGCCAATGGGTACGAGGCCCATTTCCACGGCGACGGCACCTACGCCCCCGCCGCCGCGGACGGTACCTATGGCGTCGGCGTCGGCGACATCTGACCGGCACGGGCCGCCGGTTCCGACCGGGTGAACGAGCGCGGCCGCGGGACGACGAGTCCCGCGGCCGCGTTTCGATGTGCCGGCGGCCGGAGTGAATACCGTAAGCAGGCGAGGAAGGGGAAAGTCGCCGCATCCCCCGCGTGCTCCATTACGGCGCGGACCATTCCCCGCGGGTCACCTCGTCCCAGTGCACCGTCCGGTCGCACCAGCGGTGCAGCAGGGTCCGGTCGTGGCCGACGGCGAGGAGGCCGGCGCCGGTGGCGGCGCGGTACTCCTCGACGACCGCGACCAGCGCGGCGGTGGTGGAGGCGTCGAGCATCGCGGTCATCTCGTCGCACACCAGCCAGCGCGGGCGCAGCACCAGGGCGCGGGCGAGGCAGGCGCGCTGCAGCTGGCCGTCGCTGACCTCGTGCGGCCGTCTGCCCAGCAGCTCCGGCGTCAGGCCGACGGCCTCGGTCAGCTCGGCCACCCGGGTGGCTACGTCCTCACGGCGGCCGGTGGCCCGCAACGGCTCGGCGATCAGGTCGGTGAGCCGCAGCCGGGGGTCCGCCGAGAGGCGGGGCTGCTGGAAGACGACCCCGACGGCGGTGCGCTGCTCGCGCGGGGCACGGTGCCGCCAGCGCCGTACGGGCGTGCCGTCGAGCAGCAGGGTGCCGGAGTCGGGGCGGTGCAGCAGGGTCGCGACCCGGGCGAGGGTGGACTTGCCGCAGCCACTGGGGCCGAGCAGCCCCACGGCCTCGCCGGGCGTGACGGTCAGGGAGGCGTCGCGGACGACCGGGGCCTTCCGGTCGTACCCGGCGGTGATGGCGCGCAGCTCAAGCACGGGCGTCCTCCGGGAGCGGCGCGTCGGCACCCGCGACGGGGTGGTGGCAGGCGAGGCCGTCGGTCAGGGGCGGCAGGGCGGCGCAGGCGGCGGACGCCCGGGCGCAGCGTGGGGCGAAGGCACAGCCCCCGGGGAGGTCGCCCAGTTCCGGGGGCATGCCGGGGATCGGGGTGAAGGCGCGGTCGGGCAGGGCCTGGAGCAGGCCGCGGCTGTAGGGGTGGCGGGGGCCGGGGGAGCCGAAGAAGGCACGGGCGTCGGCCAGTTCGACGATGCGGCCCGCGTACATCACGGCGACCCGGTCGGCGATGCGCTCCGCCGCCGCCAGGTCGTGGGTGATCATCAGCAGGCCCCGCCCGCTTCCGTCACCCGCCTCGGCGTCCGCGGCGGCGTTGTCGACGTGCCGCCGCAACTCGTCCACCGTGCGGTCCACCAGGTCGCGGTCGAGCCCGGTGGTCGGTTCGTCGGCGAGCAGCAGGGGCGCGTCGCCGACGAGGGCGAGGGCGGTGGCGGCGCGCTGGGCGAGGCCGCCGGAGAGCTCGTGCGGATGGCGGTCGAGGTGGTCCGCGGGGAAGGCGGCGCGCTCGGCGGCGGCCCGCGCCGCGTCCCGTACGGCGGCCCGGCCCCGTACCCCGGTCAGCGCGGCGACCGTCTCCTCGGTCTGCGAGCGGACGGTGCGCACGGGGGTGAGGTGCGCGGCGGGGCTCTGCGGGACGAGGCCGATCAGGCGGCCCCGCACTTCGCGGCTGAGCGTCCGCTCGTCGGCGGAGACCAGGTCCAGGTCGCCGAGGTACGCCTCGCCCGCGCTCCGGGCGTTGGCGGGGAGCAGGCCGAGGAGGGCGGAGGCGAGGACGGACTTGCCGCAGCCGCTCTCGCCGATCAGGGCCAGGCATTCGCCGGGCGCCACGTCGAAGTGGACGTCGGTGACGGCGGCGATGCGGCGCCCACCGGGCATGAGGAAGCGCACCGACAGTCCGCGCACCGACAGTACGGGAGGTCGCCCGTTCACAGCATGAGCTCCGATCGGCGCCGTGGATTGATCCGTTCCCGCCAGGCCCCGGCGAGGCCGGCGATGGCGAGGGTCGGGACGATGATGAAGAGGCCGGGGAAGAGGGTCGGCCACCAGTGCCCGGCGAGCAGTGAACTCCGTGCTCCCTGGACCAGGTTGCCGAGACTCGCCATGTGGGTGGGCAGGCCGAGTCCGAGGAAGGACAGGGCCGACTCGTGCCACATGGCGTGCGGCACCATCAGCACCGCGGCGAGCGCGGCCTGCGGCGCCACGGCGGGCACCAGGTGCCGTACCGCGACCCGCCGCCGGGAGGCGCCCCCGGAGACGGCGGCGTCGATGTACGGCCGGGAGCGCAGCGAGAGCACCTCGGCGCGCACGATGCGGGCGGTGGACAGCCAGTGGGTGGCGGCGACGGAGACCGCCACCGGCCAGACACCCGGCCGGAACAGGGCGACGACGAAGATGCCCATCAGCAGGTGCGGCACGGACGACAGGGTGTCGACCACCCGCATCACGCACCGGTCGAACCAGCCGCCCAGCGCTCCGGCGGCGGCCCCGACGGCGGTGCCCACCACGGCCGCCACGAGCGCCGCCACCAGGCCGACGACCAGGGACACCCGCAGCCCGTACACACAGCGCAGCAGCAGGTCCCGGCCGAGGTCGTCGGTGCCGAAGGGGTGGGCCCAGCTCGGGGGCCGCAGCTTGGCGGCCAGGTCGACGGCCTGCTGGTCGAGCTGGACCAGCGGCGGGACGAGGAGCACCGCGAGGACGGTCAGGGCGACCAGCGCGGCGGAGACCCGCACCCGCACCGTGCGGGTGGAGCGGCGCCGGGTGCCGTAGGAGCGCCAGACGGCCTGCTGCGCGGCGGGAGCGGCGGGAACGTCACATGTCACTGAACTTCACCCTCGGGTCGAACAGTCCGTAGAGCAGGTCCGCCAGCAGGTTGCCGCCCAGGACGGCGGCGGTGGCCAGCACGGTCAGCGCGGCGAGCAGCGGGAAGTCGACGGCGGTGGCCGCCTCCACGGTGGCCGCGGCGATGCCCGGCCAGCTGAACACGGTCTCCACCAGCAGGGCGCCGGTGATGAGTTCGGGCACGCGGGACCCGATCAGGGTGAGCACCGGCAGCAGGCCGGAGCGCAGCGCGTGGCCGAGCAGGACGGTGCGCTCGCTCAGCCCGCGGGCGCGGGCGCCGCGCACCGGGTCCTCCGCCAGGGCGTCGCCGACGCCCTGGCGGACGTACAGGACGAACCAGGGGAGCTGGGAGACGGCCAGTACACCGGCGGGCAGCACGAGGTGGCTCGCCACCTGCCCCGCCGTGACCTGCTCGCTGGCCGTGTCGGTGAGGCCGCCGGCCGGGAGCACGCCCAGCTGGAGCGCGAAGAGCCAGACGGCGAGCAGGGCGAGCCAGAAGGTCGGCGCGGCCTCCAGGGTGTACGACAGCGAGGTCACCACCCGGTCCAGCGCCGATCCGGGGCGGCGGGCGGCGAGCACGCCGAGCGCCGTGCCGATCAGCACGGCCGCCGTGGCGGCGACCGCGCACAGCAGCGCCGACCAGACGACGCGCTCGCCGATGACCTGGGCCACCGGCTGCCGCATCACGGTGGAGTGACCGAGGCCGCCGGTGGACGCGGAGGCCAGCCACTCCCACCAGCGGGTGGTGAAGGGCTCGTCCGCGCCCAGGTTGTCGCGGAGCCGGTCCAGGGTCTCCTGGTCGGCGCCGAGGGCGGCGGTGCCCGCGTACGCCTGGACGGGATCGAAGGGGGAGGCGGCGGCGATCGCGAACACGCCGAAGGTGACGACGAGGAGGACGGGGGCGGCGAACAGCAGCCGCCGCCCCGCCAGGCGCGCCATCGCTCCCCAGGGCAGGAACCGGGGGCGGGCGCTCACTTCTTGGGCTGCCAGTTCTCCAGGTTCCACCAGGGGCCGCTGGCGAAGCCGTGCTCGTGCGGTTCGAGCTGTGTGGTCAGCCCGTTCCAGCGGTCGGCGAGCACGTAGCTGTGGTCCACGTGGGTGAGGTAGGTGGTGCCGGGGTCCTTCACCAGTTCGCGCTGGACCGTGTCGTAGGCGGCCTCGCGGTCCGCCCGGTCCTGGCTGCGGCGGCCGGTGTCGAGCGCCTCGTCCACCGCCGGGTTGTCGTAACGGCCCATGTTGTTGTAGCCGTTGCCGGCGAGGGAGGAGTGCAGCGTGCGGTAGAGGGTGAAGTCGGGGTCGCCCGTGCTGCCGCCGCCCGCGAGGACCGCGTCCTCGCCCATCCGTGGCTGGATGACCTCCCAGGTGGCGCTCTCCACCTTCACCTCGATGCCGGCCTTCTTGGCGTCGGAGGCGTAGGCGAGGGCGTGGTCCTGGCGGAGCTTGTCACCCGCGGGGTAGAGGAGGGTGAAGGACGCCCGCTGCCCGTCCTTGGCGCGGACGCCGTCCCGGCCGGCCTTCCAGCCGGCCCGGTCCAGGATGTCCTTCGCCCCGGCCAGGTCCTGCTCGCGCTCGATGCCCTCGGCGAACCAGGCGTCGTCGGTGGGCAGCGGCCCGTACGCCGGGCGGCCCGCGCCGTAGAGGATCCGCTCGACCATGGCCTCACGGTCCACCGCGGCGTCCAGGGCCCGCCGGATCGCGCGGTCGCCCGTGACCTCGTCGCCCGTGGGGAGGGTGACGGCGCGGAAGTCGTAGGTCTTCGCGTCGTACCGCACCTTGCCCTCGTCGTCGTCGAAGGTGGCTGCGAGGTTGGGCGGGAGGACCGCGCCGTCGAGGTCGCCGGAGCGCAGCCGGGTGGCGCGCACGTCGTCGTCCTCGACGATCGCCATGGTCACCTTCTTCACCTCCGGTGCGCCGCCCCAGTAGTCGGGGTTGGCCTCGAAGGTGAGCTTCTCGCCCTTGGTCCAGCCGGTGAGGACGTACGGCCCGGTGCCGACCGGCTCCGTGTTGAACGCGCCGGTGTTGGGGTCCTGTCCGCCGACGATGTGCTCGGGGACGATGGGCAGCGTCGTGCGCCCGGCGAACGGCGCGTACGGGTACTTGAGGGTGAAGACGACCGTGTCGTCGCCGTCCGCCCGTACCTCCTCGATGGCGTCGAGTTCGTTGCGGAAGGTGTTGTTGGTCTTCGGGTCGAGGGCGGTCCGGTAGGTGAAGACGACGTCGTCGACGGTCAGCGGTTCGCCGTCGCTGAACTCCACGCCCTCCCGCAGGCGGAAGGTGTACGTGCGGCCGTCGTCGCCGACCTCGGGCAGCGCGGTCGCGAGCGCGGGGGTCAGCCGCTGGTCGGCGTCGCGGGCGAGCAGCCCGTCGAAGATCTTCGAAGCGCCGCTGTTGCCGTAGCCGAGCAGCGGACTGAGCGTGTCCGGCTCGTTGGCCACGCCGATCACGACGGAGTCGGCGGCCCCACCGCCCTCCGTGCCGCCGCCCGGCGCCGAGCAGGCGGCGATCCCGCCGATCACCGCCGCCGTCGCGGCGGCTCTCCGTATCCGTCGGACCGTCATGACCTCACACCCCTGTGTCCCCTGTTGCTGTGTATGCGCTGTTGCATATTAGTTGCAGGTGGGGTCACGGGTGTAGAGGGCATATGGAAGGGGGCGTTGCGGGCCGCTCGTGGTCGGCCCGCAACGCCCCCGGCACCGGCCCGGGGCGTCGCCCCGGGAGTCGGGTGGTGACGAGGTGTCAGGAGTTGATCTGCTGGGTGACGAGGTTCGAGAAGGTCGTCAGCCGGGTGTAGACGCCCGGGTAACCGGCGTACGCGCAGCCGTTGCCCCAGGAGACGATGCCCGCCAGCACGCCGTTGATCATCAGGGGGCCGCCGCTGTCGCCCTGGCAGGTGTCCACGCCGCCGGAGGTGTAGCCGGCGCACACCATGTCGCTCGCCTTGTAGGACGAGCCGTAGGACGAGGAGCAACTGGAGTCCGAGACGGTCGGAACGGTCGCCGTGCGCAGCTGGTTGGAGGAACTGCCGCCCGAGGAGGTGGTACCCCAGCCGAGGATGCGGGTGGTGGTGCCGGCCGCGTACACACCGGTCTGCGAGGCCGAGACGTACGGCGCCGTCGCGTACGGCAGCGAGCTCGACAGGGTCAGCACCGCCACGTCGTAGCCGCGGGTGGCCGACGTGTAGCTCGGGTGGATCCATATGCGGCTGACCTGCGCGACCGTGCCGTCGGTGCCGTTGCGGTAGGTACGGCCGCCGACGACACGGGTGTTGCTGGTGGATCTGCCGACCATGCAGTGGGCGGCCGTGACGACCTTGTTGGGCGCGACCAGGGTGCCGCCGCAGAACTGGGACTGCGCGGCGCTGGTGATCTGCATGACGTACGGGTACGCGCTCGCGGTGGTGGTCTGGCCGCCGACGATGGGCTGGGGAGCGGCGGCGGCCGAGGGGGCGCCCAGCAGGGCGGCCGCAGCGGCGGCGGCGGTCGCGACGGCGGCGACGGCGGTCTTCTTGGCACGGTTGAACCCGAACACGGGATCTCCGATCATGGGGGGTTGCCGGTGGGGGTCGCGCGGGTGGGGGTGGTGCACGGAACCGGCGGCGCCCCTTCGGAAAGGGGGGAGAAGGGGGAGGCGCTCGTTCCGTGTGCCCTGGCGAGCGGCACGTGCTCACGCTAGGGACGGCACGCGTCGGCCCCAAGGGGGGATGCCCCTAGCTGAGTCGAGGAGGGAAAACCCTCGATGACCCCATGCCCGGTTTGAAGCCGGACCGACCCCGCCCGGTCCCGGGAACACCCACGGGCCGTCCTCCCGGGAGGCCGGCCCGAACGCCTCGTAGGGGTTCAGTCCGTACGGTGTCCCGCCGCGAGCCGTACGATGTCCACCCGCGACCGGATCCCCAACTTCCGGTACACCCGGGTGAGGGTCGCCTCGACCGTCTTGACGCTGATGAACAGCCGCCCGGCGATCTCCCGGTTGGTCGCGCCCTCCATCACCAGCTCGGCGACCCGGCGTTCCGTCGCGGCGAGGACCGCCAGCGCGACCGGCGCGACCGGCGCGGCCGGCGCGCTCGGCGCGGCGGGC
>NZ_JAVRHI010000115.1:0-25637 GCF_034105845.1 Streptomyces sp. CRN 30
CGGACACCCACCGGACCAACCCCGGACAGTCGAAGGGCCCCACCGCGAACGGTGGGGCCCTTCGACATCGTGCCCGGTGAGGCACTGGCGGAGGATACGAGATTCGAACTCGTGAGGGGTTGCCCCCAACACGCTTTCCAAGCGTGCGCCCTAGGCCTCTAGGCGAATCCTCCGCTGGAGACATTACATGACGCCGAAGGGTGCTCGCGAACTCGTTCCCAGGGCCCGGGATCAGGTAACCTGGGCGCAGCCCCTCACGCGGCGCTATCTGACTGAACTCCCCCAGGGCCGGAAGGCAGCAAGGGTAGGTCGGCTCTGGCGGGTGCGTGGGGGGCGCCTGCGTTCCCGGGTCGGGCCCGTTGTCGGTGGGCGCCTATAACCTCGTACACGTGTCGTCTCTCGCGCTCTACCGCCGCTACCGCCCCGAGACCTTCGCGGAGGTCATCGGGCAGGAGCATGTAACCGACCCGCTGCAGCAGGCGCTGCGGAACAACCGGGTCAATCACGCATACCTGTTCAGCGGTCCGCGCGGCTGCGGCAAGACGACCAGCGCCCGCATCCTGGCGCGCTGCCTCAACTGCGAGCAGGGGCCGACGCCCACCCCGTGCGGCGAGTGCCGGTCCTGCCAGGACCTCGCGCGCAACGGCCCGGGTTCGATCGACGTCATCGAGATCGACGCCGCCTCCCACGGTGGTGTGGACGACGCCCGCGACCTGCGGGAGAAGGCCTTCTTCGGGCCCGCCGGCAGCCGGTACAAGATCTACATCATCGACGAGGCCCACATGGTCACGTCGGCCGGCTTCAACGCGCTGCTCAAGGTCGTCGAGGAGCCGCCGGAGCACCTGAAGTTCATCTTCGCGACCACCGAGCCCGAGAAGGTCATCGGGACCATCCGCTCGCGTACGCACCACTACCCGTTCCGGCTGGTTCCGCCCGGCACCCTGCGCGAGTACCTCGGTGAGGTCTGCGGCAAGGAGGACATCCCCGTCGACGAGGGCGTGCTGCCGCTCGTCGTCCGGGCCGGCGCCGGGTCCGTGCGTGACTCCATGTCCGTCATGGACCAGTTGCTGGCCGGAGCCGGCGCGGACGGTGTGACGTACGGCATGGCCACCGCCCTGCTCGGTTACACGGACGGTTCGCTGCTCGACTCCGTGGTCGAGGCGTTCGCCTCGGGGGAGGGCTCCGCCGCCTTCGAGGTCGTGGACCGCGTCATCGAGGGCGGCAACGACCCGCGGCGCTTCGTCGCCGACCTGCTGGAGCGGCTGCGCGACCTCGTCATCCTCGCCGCCGTCCCGGACGCCGCGGAGAAGGGGCTCATCGACGCCCCCGCCGACGTCGTGGAGCGGATGCGGGCCCAGGCACAGTCCTTCGGCGCCGCCGAGCTGAGCCGCGCCGCCGACCTGGTCAACGAGGGGCTCACCGAGATGCGCGGCGCCACCTCGCCGCGGCTCCAACTGGAGTTGATCTGCGCGCGCGTGCTGCTGCCCGCCGCGTACGGAGACGAGCGCTCGGTCATGGCCCGCCTGGACCGCGTCGAGCGCGGCGTGAACTTCTCCGCGGGAGCGGGGTTGCCCGCTGCCGCGTACGCGCCGGGACCCGAGGCGCATGGGCCGACGCAGGGGTACGGGCAGGCACAGGGGTACGGAGCAGGGCAGGGGAGCGCGGGTGGCGCGGCGGTGGAGCCGGGCGCCCCGTCCGTGCCACCGGGTGGCGGTCCCGCCGCGGCGCGGGCCGCCGTACGGGGACAGGCCGCGCCGGTGGGGCAGGGAGCGCCCGCCGCTGCTCCCGCGAGCCCTCCTCCCGTCGACCTCCCCGCCGGGGCGTACCCGGGTGGCGGCGGTCCCGGGGGGCCCGGCGACGGATCGCCGTCCCCGACCCACCAGGATCAGGCCCATAACCGGACCCAGGGCCAGGCACAGGCCCAGGCGCCGACGCCCGCACCCGCACCTGTCTCACCTGCCTCCGCGCCTGCCCCCACACCCGCTCCCGCCCAGGCGGCCCCCCAGCCCGGTGCCCCCGGTGCCTGGCCCACCGCCACTCCGGCGGGCGGGGGGCGGCGTCCCGGTGGGTGGCCCACGGCGTCCCCGGCGGGCGGGGGCGGACAGCCGCCCGCCCCCGCGGCGCCCTCGACGCCGCCCGCAGCCGCCCCGCGTCCGGCCGCCCCCGGCCCCGACGCGGGACCGGCCGTGGGCCCCGCCTTCTCGGCGCCCGGCGGCATCGACCCCCGTACGCTCTGGCCGAACATCCTGGAGGCGGTCAAGAACCGCCGCCGGTTCACCTGGATCCTGCTCAGCCAGAACGCCCAGGTCACCGGCTTCGACGGTACGTCGCTGCGGCTCGGCTTCGTCAACGCCGGCGCCCGCGACAACTTCGTCAGCAGCGGCAGCGAGGACGTACTGCGGCAGGCGCTGAGCGAGCAGTTCAACGTCCAGTGGAAGATCGAGGCGGTCGTCGACCCGTCCGGCGGCTCCGCGCCCCCGCCGTCCGGCCCGGCCGGCTCGTCCGGCCCGTCCGGGTTCTCCGGCAGACCGGGCGGCGGCGGAGGCGGCACCGGCTCCGCCGGCTACGGCGGTGGCGGCTCCGCCGGCTACGGCGGTGGCGGCGGTGCCCAGCGTCCGGCGGCTCCCGCACCCTCCGCACCCGCGTCCTCCACCCCCGCGCCGCCCACGGCGTCCGCGGCCCCCGCCGCCCGGCCCCCGGCCCCCGAGCCGCCGCCGGTCTCCATCGAGGACGACATCCCCGAGGACGACGACCCCGACCTCGACGAGTCGGCCCTCTCCGGCAGGGAACTGCTCGTCCGCGAGCTGGGAGCGACCGTGGTGGAGGAGATCACCCACGAGTGACCGGTGCCGGGATGCCCGCCTGCCGGTGCCGGGACGCCCGCCTCACGGTGCCGGGTGCCCGCCTGCCGGTGCTGGGACGCCCGCCTCCCGATGCCGGGATGCCCGCCTCCCGGCACCCCACCGGCACGGAGGCCGGTCACGCCGGTCACGCCGGGCACGCCGGTATCGCGGGGCACGCCGGTAACGCGGGCCACGCCCATCTCACCGGTATCGCCGGTCACTCGGAGGAACCCACGAACATCCCCCCTTCCTCCCCTCGGAAGCCCGCACAAACCGCGCCCGTCCGCTCCCGTTAGGCTGACCCCGTGAAGGTCCTCGTCATCGGCAGCGGTGCCCGCGAACACGCCCTGTGCCGTTCCCTGTCCCTCGACCCCGACGTCAACGCGCTGTACTGCGCTCCCGGCAACGCCGGTATCGCCGAGGTCGCCGAACTGCACCAGGTCGACGCCCTCGACGGCGCCGCCGTGACCGGGCTCGCCGAGCGGCTCGGCGCCGAGCTGGTCATCGTGGGCCCGGAGGCGCCCCTGGTCGCCGGTGTCGCCGACGCCGTCCGCGAGGCCGGCATCCCGGTCTTCGGCCCCTCGAAGGAGGCCGCCCGGCTGGAAGGCTCCAAGGCGTTCGCCAAGGACGTCATGGCCGGCGCCGGCGTCCCCACGGCACGCTCCTACGTCTGCACGACCCCCGAGGAGGCGGACGCCGCCCTCGCCGCGTTCGGCGCCCCGTACGTCGTCAAGGACGACGGCCTCGCCGCGGGCAAGGGCGTCGTCGTCACCGACGACATCGAGGCGGCCCGCGAGCACGCGCGCGTGTGCGGCCGTGTCGTTATCGAGGAGTTCCTCGACGGCCCCGAGGTCTCGCTCTTCGCGGTCACCGACGGCGACACCGTCCGGCCGCTCCAGCCCGCCCAGGACTTCAAGCGCGCCCTCGACGGCGACGCGGGTCCCAACACCGGCGGCATGGGCGCCTACTCCCCGCTGCCGTGGGCCGACCCCGACCTCGTCGACGAGGTCGTACGGACCGTCCTGCAGCCGACCGTCGACGAGATGCGCCGCCGCGGCACCCCGTTCTCCGGGCTCCTCTACGCCGGTCTCGCGATCACCTCGCGCGGCGTCCGCGTCATCGAGTTCAACGCCCGTTTCGGCGACCCCGAGACCCAGGTCGTCCTGGCCCGTCTCCGCACCCCCCTCGCCGGCCTGCTGATGGCCGCCGCCACCGGCAACCTCGCCGACCTGGAGCCCCTGCGGTGGAGCGAGGACGCGGCGGTCACCGTCGTCGTCGCCTCGCACAACTACCCCGGCACCCCGCGCACCGGCGACCCGATCACCGGCCTCGACGCGGTGGCCGCCGAGGACGCCCCGCACGCGTACGTGCTGCACGCCGGCACCCGGCAGGAGGGGGACGCCGTCGTCAGCGCCGGCGGCCGCGTCCTGTCCGTCACGGCCACCGGCGCGGACCTCACCGAGGCCCGCGACCGCGCCTACCGGGCCGTCGCCCGCATCGGCCTCGACGGTTCCCAGCACCGTACGGACATCGCCGCGAAGGCGGCGGCCGACGCGTAGTCCCCAGCGGCCGCCGACACGGCGATCGCCCAGGCCCCGGGCCCGGAACGTACGTTCCGGAACCGGGGCCTGATCTTTGCCGTCCGTCACCCACCTCTCCCCAAAGCCATTCCATCGAGTGACCGATGGCCCATACGGCTGACGGGCACCGGGGCCCCAACTAGGGTGCCGCGCAAGCGTTCCGGCACTTGGCCCACCCAGCATTGCGATGTCAGTGGCGGGTGCCACAGTGGGGAAGTGAGCACCACCGGCAGCACACCACCAGCAGCACAGCACCGTCAGGGCACGCGATGAGGGGATGAGGTCCGGTCATGAGCGGCATGGGCGTGGAGGAGCGGGGAGCGCAGGCCGCGCGTGCCCGCGCCCTGGCCGTACTGCGGGTGCGCAGCCGGGCCGTCGCCGTGGCGCTGCTGCCCGCGGCCGCCGCCGTGATCCTGCTGGCGGGCGGCACCACCGGCCACCTCGCCGGCGCGGGCTGGAACGCCGCGCGGTGGGCCGTGTCCGTCCTCGCGCTCCTCACGCTGCTGGCCGCCGCCGGGGTCGCCGCGGTCGTCGTCAGGGCCCGTCCCGGCATCACCCCCACGGTCGCGATCGCGGAGGAGTCGGCGCCGGACCTGTACCGGATGGTGCGCGATCTCGCCGACCGGCTCGACGTCCCCGCCCCGTCCGCGATAGCCCTCACCCCGGACTGCGACAGCTGGCTGGAGGACCGCACCCACCGGGCGCACGGCCGGCCCCCGCCCCCGGCCGACCACGGCGACGTGGCCGGCTCGGCAGCGGCACCGGACCGCCGGTCGCCCGCCGCGCCCGTCCTCGTCATCGGCTCCCCGTTCCTGTGGTGGATGCGCGTCGGCGAACTGCGCGCGGTCCTCGCCCCGGTCGTCGCCGGTACGGGCCCGTCCGCGCACCCCGACATAGCCTCGGCCCGGCGCTTCGTGCAGGGCCTGGACGCGGCGGTGGCGGTGGCCGCGGAGCCCGGCGGGAACCCCCTGTCCCGCGCCGCGCGCGCGGGCGTCGGCTGGGTGGCCCGGCCGCTCCTGCGCAGCTGCCGTACGCACGCCGCCGAGATGGAGCGCGGGGTCGCGGCGGCCGCCGCCGAGCGCGCGCAGGCCGTGGACTACGGGCTGCGGATCGTCGCGCAGGAGCAGGTGGGCCTGGCGTACGCGGGCTGGGACCGGCTGCTGACCCGGGTGGCGCTGCCCGCCTGGCGGACCGGCCGCTGGCCCACCCGGCTGGACGCGGGCGTCGTCGCGGCGCTGACCGAGCTGTCCCGGCGCGACCGGCTGGCCGAGGGGTTCGCCTCCCGGCTGGGCGAGCGGCCCGCCTGCGACCTGCTGGAGGAGCCCGGCGCCATGGACGAGGCCACCTCCCTGCTCGCCGCGCGCCTCTTCCACGGCGGTCCGGCGGGACCGGGCGCGGACTGGGCCCCGCTGGAGTGGCACGAGTACCCGGAGGAGGTCGTCGACCGCACCTGGCGCACCGACGCGGCCCGTCTCCACCGCGTACTGGACTCCCTGGGCGTCAGTCGTACGGCGGGCAGCGCGGCGGCCCCGGGGAGCGACGGCCCCACCCTGGCCCGCGTACTGGACCACC
Organism: Streptomyces sp. CRN 30; assembly: GCF_034105845.1. Taxonomy (NCBI): domain Bacteria; kingdom Bacillati; phylum Actinomycetota; class Actinomycetes; order Kitasatosporales; family Streptomycetaceae; genus Streptomyces; species Streptomyces sp. CRN 30. Next base: position 5,996 of record NZ_JAVRHI010000115.1, read on the forward strand.
TCGCCCCGCCCCCGCAGGCCCCGGCCCGCACCCAGAAGCCGGCCCCGGCTCCGCACCCGTCCGCCGCGCACCCCCTCACCCGGCTCACCGAGCCCGACCCCCGAAGCGCCCCCGGCGCCCCCGGCGCCCCGGCAACCCCCGGCACCTCCGGTACCCCCACCGCCCCGGTCCCCACGGCCCCGGCTCCCACCCCTCCTCCCGCCCCCGCCCCCACAGACGACGAAGACGAGGACGACCTCGCCGGTACCACCCCCCAGGGTGCCGCCCTCGCCGCCGGTCTCACCGCCGAACTGGCCCGCGAGGAGGCCGCGGACACCTCACGCGTCCGTCCCGCCGACGCCCCGCCCGCCCCGGCGGCCGGTCCCGCGGGACCCGAGGCCGGCCTGTGGGACGACGGCCCCCTCCCTCTCCTCCCGCTGCGCCCCCCGCGCACCGGCCGCGAGATCCTCACCGACCACGTCACGGCGATGGTCTGCTGCGCGGCGATGGACACCGCGGGCGCGGCCCCCGGCCTCGACTGGCTCGACGGCCCGTCCCTCCTGATCGACGGCGAGCGCACCTCCGACCTGGCCCCGCGCATCCTCGCCCTCGTCGAGACCGGCGACCCGGTCCCCCTCCGCGCCTGGCTCGCCGACCTGGGCATACGCCCCGAGAAACCGGTCCGCCTGGTCTGAGAAAGCCCCCCTTCCGGCCCCCCATCCGGCCCTCCTTCCGGCTGCCCACCCGGCCGCCTTTTCGGGCCCCTCCCGGCCCTCCCCGGACCCACCCCGACCCCACCCCTCCACCTGCTCCCACCCACCTCACCCACCCATCCGGACCCTCTGATTCCACTTTGGCTCAGTTCACAACGAACCGTGACAGCCTGCGCGCGAAATGTGATGTGCTGGGGACCGATCGCGCACATGGCAAGCGCGTACGTCATAGGCACGACCACGGGGGCACGAGGGAGGGGAATGACCCATGGGGTCCGAGCAGATCCGCCGATGGGAGTCCGGGGCACTCGCACACGCCGTGTCGGACCCCTTCGGCCAGGGCCCGGTGCCCTGGCTGCGCGGCGGTGAGACGTACTTCGGCGACAGCGGCCAGATAGTGCCCTGGTATGCGGACCCGGACCCCTTCCAGGACCCGTGGGGCGACAGCCGGCCGTCCCGGCGCGCCGGCGCCTCGTCGGGCGGCGGCCCCCGCGCCGCCGACGACGTACGCCTGCAGATCAAGGGCTTCACCTCCACCGGCGCGGTAGCCCCCGGCGAGGCCATCGACTTCCACATCACCGTCGACCCGCCCCAGCAGTTCAGCGTCGACGTCTACCGCATCGGCCACTACGGCGGTGACGGCGCCGCGAAGATCACCAGCAGCCCCCGGCTGTCCGGCATCGTGCAGCCCGCGCCGCTCACCGCCGACCGCACGGTCTCCTGTCACCACTGGTGGCTGTCCTGGCGGCTCCAGGTCCCCACGTACTGGAACCTCGGCGCGTACGTCGCCGTGCTGACCACCGCCGACGGCTACCGCTCGCACGTGCCGTTCACGGTCCGCGACGACCACCCCGCCGACCTGCTCCTGGTCCTGCCGGACGTGACCTGGCAGGCGTACAACCTCTATCCGGAGGACGGCCGCACCGGCGCCAGCCTCTACCACGCCTGGGACGGGGACGGCCGGCTGCTGGGCGAGTCCGACGCGGCGACGACCGTCAGCTTCGACCGGCCGTACGCCGGCGCGGGCCTGCCGATGCACGTGGGCCACGCCTACGACTTCATCCGCTTCGCCGAGCGCTACGGCTACGACCTCGCCTACGCGGACGCCCGCGACCTGCACTCCGGCCGCGTCGACCCGACCCGCTACCGGGGGCTGGTCTTCCCCGGCCACGACGAGTACTGGTCCGCGCCGATGCGCCGCACCGCCGAACGCGCCCGCGACCACGGCACCTCGCTGGTCTTCCTCTCCGCCAACACCATGTACTGGCAGGTGGAGCTGGCGGCGTCGCCCTCCGGTGTCCCCGACCGCCTGCTCACCTGCCGCAAGCGCCGGGGCCCCGGAAAGCCGGTGCTGTGGCGGGAGGTCGACCGCCCGGAGCAGGAGCTGCTGGGCATCCAGTACGCGGGCCGCGTCCCCGAGCCGCACCCGCTGATCGTCCGCAACGCCGGGCACTGGCTGTGGGAGTCCACCGGCGCCCGCGAGGGCGACCCGGTCGAGAACCTGGTCGCGGGCGAGGCCGACCGCTACTTCCCGCGCGCCCCGCTCCCCGAGAACGAGGAGCGCGTGCTGCTCGCGCACTCCCCGTACAAGGACGCCGACGGCGCCTCGCGCCACCAGGAGACGTCGCTGTACCGGGCGCCCTCCGGAGCCTGGGTCTTCGCATCCGGGACGTTCGCCTGGTCCCCGGCCCTGGACCGGCCCGACCACGTCGACCCACGTGTCCAGCGCGCCACCGCCAATCTGATGGACCGCATCTGCAAACGCGACTGACCCACTGACCCCCTGTCCCCGATCACCGGCACGTACGGGACAATCGCCGTATTGGACAGAACCACGGGGAGGAACCGTGTCCGGATTCGTCGAAAAGCCCGAACCGCTCCAGGTTCCGGGCCTGGTGCACCTGCACACCGGCAAGGTGCGCGAGCTGTACCAGAACGAGGCGGGCGACCTCGTGATGGTCGCCAGCGACCGCATCTCCGCCTACGACTGGGTGCTGCCGACCGAGATCCCCGACAAGGGACGGGTTCTCACCCAGCTCTCCCTGTGGTGGTTCGACCAGCTCGCCGACCTGGTGCCGAGCCATGTGATCAGCACCGAGCTGCCCGAGGGCGCCCCCGCCGACTGGGCGGGCCGCGCGCTGGTCTGCAAGTCGCTGCGGATGGTCCCGGTGGAGTGCGTGGCCCGCGGCTACCTCACCGGTTCGGGCCTCGCCGAGTACGAGCAGACCCGTACCGTCTGCGGCCTCGCCCTCCCCGAGGGCCTGGTCGACGGCTCGGAGCTGCCCGGCCCGATCTTCACCCCGGCCACCAAGGCCGAGGTCGGCGAGCACGACGAGAACGTCTCCTACGAGGAGGTCGCCCGCCAGGTCGGCGCCGAGACCGCCGCCACCCTGCGCCAGGCGACCCTCGGGGTGTACTCCCGCGCCCGGGACATCGCCCGCGACCGGGGCATCATCCTCGCGGACACCAAGTTCGAGTTCGGCTTCGAGGGCGAGGAGCTGATCCTCGCCGACGAGGTCCTCACCCCGGACTCCTCCCGCTTCTGGCCGGCCGACCAGTGGGAGCCGGGCCGCGCGCAGCCGTCGTACGACAAGCAGTACGTCCGCGACTGGCTGACCTCCGCCGAGTCCGGCTGGGACCGGAAGAGCGAGCAGCCCCCGCCGCCGCTGCCGCAGGAGGTCGTGGACGCGACCCGCGCCAAGTACGTCGAGGCGTACGAGCGTCTGACGGGCGTCCCCTGGTCCTGACGGTCCGGTGCCCCCCTGCCGGTAGCGGGGGGAGCACGAAGAAGCCCCCGGTCGACGACCGGGGGCTTCTTCTCTGTGGAGCGAACGACGAGGTTCGAACTCGCGACCTCAACCTTGGCAAGGTTGCGCTCTACCAACTGAGCTACGTTCGCATTCGCTGCGCCGTGGCGCGAGCACCACTATACCCAACCTCTCTCCCGTGCGAGACGCACCGCCGCGTGACGGTTCTCCGCCCCCAGCTTCGTCGCGGCCGAGGAGAGGTAGTTCCGTACGGTCCCCTCGGCGAGCGCGGCCCGCTCGGCGATCTCCGCGACGGGCGCCCCGTCGGCGGCCAGCTCCAGCACCTCGGCCTCCCGGGCGGTCAGCGGCGAGTCCCCGGCGGAGATGGCGTCGGCGGCCAACTCCGGGTCCACGTAACGGTTTCCGGCGTGCAGCGTACGGATCAGCTCGGCGAGCCGCTGGGCGCTGACGGTCTTCGGCACGAAGCCCCGCACCCCCGCCGCGAGCGCCCGCTTCAGATGGCCGGGCCGGCCGTGGCTGGTCACGATCAGCACCTTGCAGCCGGGCAGTTCGGACCGCAGCGATGTGGCGACCCTCACACCGTCGGCGCCGGGCATCTGGAGGTCCAGTACGGCCACGTCGGGCCGGTGCGCCAGGGCCATGGCCAGGGCCTCGGGACCGCTGGCCGCCTCGGCGACCACCACGAGGTCGTCCTCCAGGGACAGCAGCGCGGCCAGCGCCCCGCGGATCAGGTGCTCGTCGTCGGCGAGCAGGACGCGCACGGCGTCGGTCATGACAGTGCCTCCAGCCGGGTGCCCGCTCCCAGGGGCACCTCCGCCACCACCCGGAACACGCCACCGTCGGCGTGTCCGGCCTCCAGCGTCCCGTCCACCGCGGTCAGCCGCTCGCGCAGCCCCGCCAGTCCCGAGCCGCTCCGTCCGCCGGGCGCCGGTCCGGGGGCGCCGTCGTTCTCCACCGTGAGCACCACGCGCTCCCCGGTCGTCCGCAGGGTGACCGCGCACCGGGAGGCGTCGCCGTGCCGGAGCACGTTGGTGGTCGTCTCCCGCACCACCCAGCCGAGCGCCGACTGCACCGGCGCCGGCAGTCCGGCCGCCCCGCCCGTCACCTCGCAGCGGATGCCGGCCGCGTCGAGCACGCCCCGGGCGCCGGTGATCTCGGCCTCCAGGTCGGCCTCGCGGTAGCCCCGCACGACGTCCCGCACCTCCCGCTGCGACTCCCGGGCGATGCGCTGCACCTCGATCATCTGGTCCACGGCCTCGGGGCGTTCGCGCCGGGTCAGCTGCACCGCCAGTTCGCTCTTGAGCGCGATCACGGCCAGGTTCCGCCCGATGACGTCGTGCAGGTCCCGGCCGAACCGCAGCCGTTCCTCGGCGACGGCGAGCCGGGCCCGGGTCTCGCGGGCCTCGTCGAGTTCGTAGACGGCGTCGAGCAGCCATACGGAGAAGAACGAGGTGAAGGCGAGGGCACCCGCGCCGAACACCACACTGGCGGCGGTGACCAGCGCCTGGAGGGCCGGGACGCCGAGGAGGAGCGACACGACACCCGCGCCGAGCGCGTAGCCGCCGACGAGCGATGCGGCCCGCCGCCGCTCTGCCAGCCCGAGCGTCATGAAGCCGACGCCGAAGGTGACGACACAGCCGAAGACGCCGCCCAGGGCGCTGGCCACGTCGTCGTCGCCGGGTCCGTACTTCACGAAGGCGAGCGCCCCGGCCGCCAGTACGGAGGTGACGGCGCCGAGCGTCCACAGCATCCGCACCGGCCGGTCGCGCCGCCCGCGGGTCCAGTCCAGCGCCTGCGCGCCGGTCACCAGGCAGAGCGCGGCGTGCGCGGCGACCACCAGGGTCAGCGCGCCGGCCACCCGGGCACCTACCAGGGCGTACGAGGCCAGCCCGGCGACGGCGACCTCCAGCAGCCCGAAGGAGTGGAACGACCACCGCGTGTACGTCTCCACCTTCCCGGGCGTGCTCTGCCGCCGCCACCACGCGCTCGGCCTGCGCATCCGTTGCCTCTCCCGCATCGTCCTCAGCCGTTCCCTCTCAGCGGCGCGGTTCCCAGCGGAACCACCGCCGTACAGCAAACACCGCCAGTGCGGTCCAGGCCACCGCCGTCGCGAGGGCCGCCAGCTGCTCCCCGCCGGAGAGGTCACCGGTCCAGGCGCCCCTGACCAGGGTGATGACCGGGGTCAGCGGCAGCAGTTCGCAGACCGCGGCGACCTTGTCGGGCAGCAGCTCCAGCGGGACGAACGTGCCCGACCCGATCATCGAGACGAACATCAACGGCAGCGGCGTGACCTGCGCGCTCTCGCCGGTCTTCGTGTAGCTGGCGGTGGCCGCGGCCAGCCCGGCGCACATCACCAGGCCCAGCAGCACTCCGATGACGGCGAGGTGCGGTGCGGCCGGGGCGGACAGGTCGAGCAGCAGCGTGCAGCCCGCCACGAGGAGCAGACACTGCACCAGACCGGTGAGGAGCGCCGGCAGCGAGGCGCCGCCGAGGATCTCCACGTCCCGCAGCTCCCCGGTGCGCAGCCGCTTCAGGACCAGCTCCTCGCGCCGCACGACGAAGACACCGACGAGGGCGGAGTAGACGGCGAACAGCAGGGAGAAGCCGATCGCGGCGGGCAGGACGACGGTGCCGGTGGTCAGCCCGGCCCCGGCGAGGTCCAGCTCCTTCGCGGCGGAGCGCACGCTGACCGGCAGGACCAGCGGCACGAAGACGGCGGCGAAGAGGGTGCCTTTGTTCCGTCCGAGCAGGGTCAGTTCGGCGCGGGCGAGGGAGACCATGCGCCGCACGGGTGTGGTCACCGGGGTGGTGGTGGCCGTAGTGCCGGAGGTGCCGGAGGTGGCGGGGGTGGCGGGGGTGGCGCTCATGCGGCGTACTCCTTCGTCATGACGTTCTCGCCGCTCGCGGAGAACTGCTTCGCGATGCCGAGGAACGCCTCCTCCAGGGAGGCCGACCGCACGTCGAGACGGCGCAGTTCGACCTCGGAACTCGCGGCCCACATCAGCAGTGCGGTGGCGGTGCGCTGCAGTTCCCGGGTGCGCAGCCGGACGGTCCGGCCGTCGATCTCGTGGTCGCTGACGCCCAGTTCGGCCAGTGGCGGCAGGTCGCCCGCGTAGTAGCCCTCGGGCAGCTCGAAGGAGATCCGGGACGGCTGGGCGGCGGTCACCTCGGCCGGTGTGCCGGTCGCGGCGATCCGGCCCTCGTGCATGATGGCGAGCCGGTCGGCGAGGTTCTCGGCCTCTTCCAGGTAGTGCGTGGTCAGCAGCACGGTCGCGCCGTCGTCGCGCAGCGCGCTCACCAACTCCCAGGTGTCCCGGCGGCCTTCGGCGTCGAGTCCGGTGGTGGGTTCGTCGAGGAAGAGGACCTCGGGGGAGCCGAGCAGCGCGAGCGCCAGGTCGAGCCGGCGCCGCTGCCCGCCGGAGAGCTGCTTCACCCGGGTGCGGGACTTGGCGCGCAGCCCGACCAGTTCCAGCACCTCCGCCTCCGGCCGGGCGCCGCTCACGCACCCCGCCCACATCCGCGCGGTCTCGGCGACGGTCAGTTCGGAGGGGAAACCGCCCTCCTGGAGCATCACGCCGGTACGGGGCCGTACGACGGCCCGTTCGGTGTACGGGTCGTGGCCGAGCACCCTGATCCGTCCCGCGGTCGGCGCGGCGAGCCCCTCCAGCAGTTCGACCGTGGACGTCTTGCCCGCGCCGTTGGTGCCGAGCAGCGCGAAGACCTCGCCGCGGCGCACGGTGAAGTCGACGCCGCGCACCGCTTCGAACCCGCCCCCGTACACACGCCGCAGGTCGGTGACCTCAATCACGTGTTCGTGTTCGTTCGCATCCATGTCTCCAGGGTTCCGGCCGGTCGGGCCCGGAGGCAGTGCGCGCTGTCACCGGTCGGCATGACAAATGTCAGACACGGCGGGGGACATGGCCGTGGGGGGAGATGGCCGGCGGGGCATGAAAAAACCCCGGTCCTGATGGACCGGGGTCTTTCTCCTGAGCGGACGACGAGGCTCGAACTCGCGACCTCAACCTTGGCAAGGTTGCGCTCTACCAACTGAGCTACGTCCGCATTGCCTCCGACCGGCTTTCACCGATCGGTGCGAGCACCAGCCTACCTGATCGAATTGCGTACCAGGTACGGCGGTGCGGAGCGGGTGACAGGGATCGCACACTGCGTCTTCCCCCTGGAAGGGGGATGTTCTACTACTAAACTACACCCGCAAGCCCTCGTGAGCTGAGCCTTTTCGGCCTCGCCCCTCGGCGTGCTCCAGACTTTAGCTGATCTCCGGGGGTGTCGCGCAAGTCGGTTGCCGCGAGGGGCCGCTGAGGCGCCGTGGGCCGCTCCCGGCGGAGCCGCCCCGGCGGAGGCCGGGGCTCAGCGCGCGGCGGAAGCCGGGGCTCAGCGCGCGGCGGCGAACGCCTCGTAGACCTTCTTCGGGATGCGGCCCCGCGCCGGGACCTCCATCCGGTTGGCCTGGGCCCAGGCGCGGACGGCCGCCGGGTCGGGGGCGACCTCCGTCTGCCGGTAGGCCCTGCCCGACCTCGACCGCTTGCGGCCGGCCTCCACGTACGGCTCCAGTGCCGCGCGCAGTTCCCTGGCATTGGTTTCGTTCAGGTCGATCTCGTACGTCTTGCCGTCGAGTCCGAAGGCGATCGTTTCCGCCGCTTCCGAGCCGTCGATGTCGTCGAAGAGAGTGACCACGACACGCTGCGCCACGAATATCGGTCCCTTCGTGCGGCATCTCCACACTGACGTGCCAGGACGCCTCGGAGATGCCGACTGTTCGCCTGTAATTGGGCAAAGTATCGGCTAATGACATTTCATTTGTACAGTGCTCGGCATTGCAATGTGAAGCCCGACTAAATCTCTCCGCGTGTCTGTCGCGCAATAGCCGCCCCGGCGTACCGCGCGATCTTTCCCGAAGCTTTTCTCCCGGCCCCTGTCCGATGCTGAATCGTGATGGGCCTCACGTAGTTTCCTACAACTCTATGCGCGTAGAAATTTCAGCCGCTTTGACCAGGTACTCTGAAGCGACCTGCTCAGCACCACACACCGGGAGTGCCAGTGGCACGCGTCGTAGTCGACGTCATGCTCAAGCCGGAGATCCTCGACCCCCAGGGCCAGGCGGTGCAGCGCGCACTGCCGCGGCTGGGTTTCGAAGGGATCTCGGACGTCCGCCAGGGAAAGCGTTTCGAACTGGAAGTTGACGGGCCGGTCGACGAGGCCGTCCTCGCCCGCATCCACGAGCTCGCCGAATCCTTCCTCGCCAACACCGTGATCGAGGACTTCACGGTCCGCGTCGAGGCGGCGGAAGTCGCGGGAGTCGCGAAGTGACCGCTCGTATTGGCGTCGTCACTTTCCCCGGCAGCCTCGACGACCGGGACACGCAGCGCGCGATCCGGGTCGCGGGCGCCGAGCCCGTGGCGCTCTGGCACAAGGACAAGGACCTCAAGCAGGTCGACGCCGTGGTGCTGTGCGGCGGTTTCTCCTACGGCGACTATCTGCGCGCCGGGGCCATCGCCCGCTTCTCGCCGGTGATGGACACCCTGCTCGACCAGGCCAAGGCCGGTCTCCCGGTCCTCGGTATCTGCAACGGCTTCCAGATCCTGACCGAGGCGCACCTGCTGCCCGGCGGCATGCTCGGCAACGACCACCTGCACTTCGTCTGCCGCGACCAGAAGCTCCGGGTGGAGAACGCGGAGACGGCCTGGACCAGCGACTACACCGCCGGCCAGGAGATCCGTATCCCGCTGAAGAACATGGACGGCCGGTACGTCGCCGACCAGCGCACGCTGGACGAGCTGGAGGCCGAGGGGCGCGTGGCGTTCCGCTACGTCGTGGACGGCGAGGCCGCCGACGGATGCGGCAACCCCAACGGCTCGCTCAACGACATCGCCGGCATCACCAACGCCGAGGGCAACGTCGTCGGTCTGATGCCGCACCCGGAGCACGCCGTGGAGCCGCTCATCGGCACCGGCCGCACCGACGGCCTCCCCTTCTTCACCTCGATCCTCAAGAAGCTGGTCAACGCATGAGCCGGACGCCTCTGGACACGGTCGAGCACGCGGCCGAGACCCCCGACGTCGAGCTGCCCTGGGCCGAACTGGGCCTGAAGAAGGACGAGTACGAGCGGGTCGTGGAGATCCTCGGCCGCCGCCCGACCGGCGCGGAGCTGGCCATGTACTCGGTGATGTGGTCCGAGCACTGCTCGTACAAGAGCAGCAAGGTCCACCTGCGCCAGTTCGGCGAGAAGGCCCCCGAGAACGACGCGATGCTCGTCGGCATCGGCGAGAACGCGGGCGTCGTCGACGTCGGCCAGGGCTACGCCGTGACCTTCAAGGTCGAGTCGCACAACCACCCGTCGTACGTCGAGCCCTACCAGGGCGCGGCCACCGGGGTAGGCGGCATCGTCCGCGACATCATCGCGATGGGCGCGCGCCCGGTGGCGGTCGTGGACCCGCTGCGCTTCGGCGCCGCCGACCACCCCGACACCAAGCGCGTCCTGCCGGGCGTCGTCGCCGGCATCGGCGGCTACGGCAACTGCCTGGGCCTGCCCAACATCGGCGGCGAGGTCGTCTTCGACGCCTGCTACCAGGGCAACCCGCTGGTCAACGCCGGTGCCATCGGCGTCATGCGGCACGAGGACATCCACCTCGCCAAGGCGTCCGGCGCCGGCAACAAGGTCATCCTCTACGGGGCCCGGACCGGCGGCGACGGCATCGGCGGCGCCTCCATCCTGGCGAGCGAGACCTTCGACGACGCGAAGCCGTCCAAGCGCCCCGCCGTCCAGGTCGGCGACCCCTTCCAGGAGAAGCTCCTCATCGAGTGCACCCTGGAGGCGTTCGCCGAGAAGCTGGTCGTCGGCATCCAGGACCTCGGTGCGGCGGGCCTGTCCTGCGCCACCTCCGAGCTGGCCTCCAACGGCTCCGGCGGCATGCGCGTCACCCTGGACGACGTACCGCTGCGCGACTCGACGCTCTCGCCCGAGGAAATCCTCATGAGCGAGTCGCAGGAGCGCATGTGCGCCGTGGTCGAGCCCGAAAAGGTCGACCGCTTCCTGGCGATCTGCGACAAGTGGGACGTCATCGCCACGGTCATCGGTGAGGTCACCGACGGCGACCGCCTGGAGATCTTCTGGCACGGCGGCAAGATCGTCGACGTCGACCCGCGCACGGTCGCCCACGACGGCCCGGTCTACGAGCGCCCCTACGCCCGTCCCGACTGGCAGGACGCCCTCCAGGCCGACGACGCGGGCAAGCTGCCCCGCCCGGAGACCGGCGAGGAGCTGAAGGACCAGGTCCTGAAGCTGGTCGCCTCCCCGAACCAGGCGTCCAAGAAGTGGATCACCCAGCAGTACGACCGCTTCGTCCAGGGCAACACCGTCCTCGCCCAGCCCGAGGACTCCGGCATGATCCGCGTCGACGAGGAGACCGGCCTCGGCGTCGCGATCGCCACGGACGGCAACGGCCGCTACGCCAAGCTCGACCCGTACACGGGTGCGCAGCTGGCGCTGGCGGAGGCGTACCGCAACGTGGCGACGACCGGCGCCAAGCCCCTCGCCGTCTCCGACTGCCTGAACTTCGGCTCGCCCGAGGACCCGGCCGTCATGTGGCAGTTCGCCGAGGCCATCCGCGGTCTCGCCGACGGCTGCCAGCAGCTCGGCACCCCGGTGACCGGCGGCAACGTCTCCCTCTACAACCAGACGGGCGAGGCGGCCATCCACCCGACGCCGGTCGTGGCCGTCCTCGGCGTCATCGACGACGTGGCCCGCCGCACGCCGGTCGCCTTCCAGGAGGAGGGCCAGCTGCTCTACCTCCTCGGCGACACCCGTGAGGAGTTCGGCGGCTCGGCCTGGTCCCAGGTGGTCCACGACCACCTCGGCGGTCTGCCGCCCGCGGTCGACCTGGAGCGCGAGCGGCTGCTCGCCGAGATCCTGATCTCCGCCTCCCGCGACGGCATGATCGACTCCGCGCACGACCTGTCCGACGGCGGTCTGGTCCAGGCGGTCGTGGAGTCGGCGCTGCTCGGCGGGAAGGGCGCGCGTCTGATCGTCCCCGACGGCCTGGACGCGTTCACCTTCCTGTTCTCCGAGTCGGCCGGCCGCGCGATCGTCGCGGTCCCCCGCTCGGAGGAGGTCCGCTTCAACGACATGTGCGGGGCGCGCGGCCTGCCCGTGACCCGCGTCGGTGTCGTGGACGGTGACACGGTCGAGGTGCAGGGCGAGTTCTCGCTCGGCCTGGACGACCTGCGCACCGCCCACGAGGCGACGATCCCGGCGCTGCTCGCGTAGGACCGGTACGGCGACGAGGTCCCGCCCGGACACCGGGCGGGACCTCGACGTCTTACGGGCCGCCGGGTCGCCGCACGGCCGCGCTCCGGGCGACGACGGGCATGTGACGGCAGGGCCTAGGCTGCCCCCCATGCCCCCGTCCAGGAAGCGCCCCCGCAGCTACGACCCCGCCCGGACCCGTGCCGCGGTCCTCGCCCAGTTCGGGAACGTGCGGGACGCCGTCCGTACGCTCGCCCCCGCACAGCTGGAGCTGCCGACCCGCCTGGGCGACTGGACCGTACGGGACCTGGTCGCGCACATCGGCATGGCGCTGACCGCCGTGCACCGGGCCCTGGACCGGCCCGCCCCGCCGAAGCAGGACGCCCGGCTCACCGACTGGCCGTTCGCCACCGCCCAGAACTCCGCCGCCATCGCCGACTTCACCCGCGAGCTCGCCGCGGACCACCCCGACCTCGACGCCTACCTCGACGAGATCGACGCGTCCCTGCGCACGCTGCTCGACGAACACCCCGGCGGGCGGCTCCTGGAGACCGACGCGGGCGCGCTGCCGCTCGCCGGCTACCTCGTCACCCGTACCGTCGAACTCGTCGTCCACACCGACGACCTCAACGCCGCCGTGCCCGGCCTGGACGTGCCGTACGACCGGCAGGCCCTCGCCGCCGCCACCCGGCTGCTGGCCGACGCGCTCGCCGTGAAGGCGCCCGGCGGCGCGACCGAGGTACGCGTCCCGCCGTTCGCCGTCGTGCAGTGCGTCGAAGGGCCCCGGCACACCCGCGGCACCCCGCCGAACGTCGTCGAGACCGACCCACTTACCTGGCTCCGCCTCGCCACCGGACGCCTGACCTGGGCCGAAGCGGTCGGCGCGGCGAAGGTCAGTGCGAGCGGGGAGCGCGCAGACCTCTCCGCGCTGCTGCCCCTGCTGAGCTGACCGCCGCCCCCGCCGGGCCGAAGGGAACCGCTCGCTCCGTCCGCCCGTCGAATCGGCATGTACGCGCAGACTCAGACCCGGAACAGGCAGAAGCAGCGCACGATCCTCGCGGTGGCCGTCGCCGCGCTCGTCCCCCTCGCGGCCGCCTGCGGCAGCGAACGGGCGGACGACGACAGCGGCTCGGTCGGCTCCGGCGGCGGCAAGGACGTGACCGGCGTCCACTGGAGCGTCGACAGCGTCACCGTCGACGGCAAGGAGCACCGGGCCGCCGACGGCGCGCACGTGACGATCGGCGCCGACGGCACGGCGGAGGGCAGCTACGGCTGCAACGACTTCCACGCCAAGGCCACCGTCGACGGCGACCGCGTCCGGCTCAGCGACGCCGAGTCGACCGCCATGGCCTGCGAGGGATAGTCCGTGGAGGCGGAGAAGTCCCTGGCCCGCACCCTCGCCGCCGGCCCCCTCACCACCGAGGTCGACGGCGACCGGCTGACGCTGACCACCGCCGACGGCGACACCGTCGGCCTCAGCGAGCGGCAGGACACCCCGCTGGACGGCACCGAGTGGACGGTCGCCGGCTCCGCGGGCCGCGCCCGTCTCACCTTCGACCAGGAGAAGGGCACCCTCACCGGCAGCCTCGGCTGCAACCGCGTCAACGCCGAGGCCACGATCCGCGACGGCCATATCACCGTGGGCGAGCCCGCCACCACCCGGATGATGTGCGAAGACTCACGCATGGCCACGGAGAAGCGGCTGCTGGCCCTCTTCGACCAGCGGATCGACTACCGGATCGATCAGCAGACCCTGACGCTGACCAGCGGAAACGGAACCACCGTCCGGGCCGTCGCCGTGGAGTGAACCACGGCCGGCGGCACCTTTGGGGCATTACCCAATTCGGACCAGTGGTCGACCTCGCCTACACTCGGAGACGTGCCACGTGGTGACGGTCGACTCAATCACGATCTGCTTCCCGGCGAGAAGGGCCCCCAGGACGCATGCGGCGTCTTCGGTGTCTGGGCGCCCGGTGAAGAGGTCGCAAAGCTCACGTACTTCGGGCTCTACGCCCTCCAGCATCGGGGCCAGGAATCCGCGGGAATCGCGGTCAGCAACGGCTCCCAGATCCTCGTCTTCAAGGACATGGGCCTCGTGTCCCAGGTCTTCGACGAGACCTCACTCGGTTCGCTCCAGGGTCACATCGCGGTCGGACACGCCCGCTACTCGACCACCGGCGCCTCCGTGTGGGAGAACGCCCAGCCGACGTTCCGGGCCACCGCGCACGGTTCCATCGCGCTCGGCCACAACGGCAACCTCGTCAACACCGCCCAGCTCGCCGAGCTGGTCGCCGACCTGCCCAAGCAGGACGGCCGCTCCCCGCGGGTCGCGGCGACCAACGACACCGACCTGGTCACCGCGCTCCTCGCGGGCCAGGCCGACGACGACGGCAAGCCGCTGACCATAGAGGAGGCGGCCGCCAAGGTCCTGCCCGAGGTCCGCGGCGCCTTCTCCCTCGTCTTCATGGACGAGAACACCCTCTACGCCGCCCGCGACCCGCAGGGCATCCGCCCGCTGGTCCTCGGCCGCCTGGAGCGCGGCTGGGTCGTCGCCTCCGAGTCCGCCGCCCTCGACATCTGCGGCGCCTCCTACGTCCGCGAGATCGAGCCGGGCGAGTTCGTCGCCATCGACGAGAACGGCCTGCGCACCTCTCGATTCGCGGAAGCGAAGCCCAAGGGCTGTGTCTTCGAGTACGTGTACCTGGCCCGCCCGGACACCGACATCGCCGGCCGGAACGTGTACCTCTCCCGCGTGGAGATGGGCCGCAAGCTGGCGAAGGAAGCCCCCGCCGAGGCCGATCTGGTCATAGCGACACCGGAGTCGGGCACCCCGGCCGCGATCGGCTACGCCGAGGCGTCCGGCATCCCCTTCGGCAGCGGCCTGGTGAAGAACGCCTACGTGGGCCGCACCTTCATCCAGCCCTCGCAGACCATCCGCCAGCTCGGCATCCGGCTGAAGCTGAACCCCCTGAAGGAAGTCATCAAGGGCAAGCGGCTGGTCGTCGTCGACGACTCCATCGTCCGCGGCAACACCCAGCGGGCCCTGGTCCGCATGCTCCGCGAGGCCGGCGCCGCCGAGGTCCACATCCGGATCTCCTCGCCGCCCGTGAAGTGGCCCTGCTTCTTCGGCATCGACTTCGCCACCCGCGCCGAACTCATCGCCAACGGCATGAGCATCGACGAGATCGGCACCTCGCTGGGCGCCGACTCCCTGGCGTACATCTCCATCGACGGCATGATCGAGGCGACCACCATCGCCAAGCCGAACCTCTGCCGCGCCTGCTTCGACGGCGAGTACCCGATGGAGCTGCCCGACCCCGAGCTGCTCGGCAAGCAGCTGCTGGAGACCGAGCTGGCCGCCGGGCCCGCCGGCACGGCCGCCACCGACGCCATCCGTCGCCCGTAGCCGCCGCGGTACGCCCCCACGTCCTGCCGTACGACACGAAAGCTCTATCCGTCATGTCTGAGACAACTGGCGCGACCCCTGGTGCCTCCTACGCAGCCGCCGGTGTCGACATCGAAGCGGGAGACCGCGCCGTCGAGCTGATGAAGGAGTGGGTGAAGAAGACGCAGCGCCCCGAGGTCCTCGGCGGCCTCGGCGGCTTCGCCGGCCTTTTCGACGCCTCCGCCCTCAAGCGCTACGAGCGCCCCCTGCTGGCCTCGGCCACGGACGGCGTCGGCACCAAGGTCGACATCGCCCGCCGGATGGGCGTCTACGACACCATCGGCCACGACCTGGTCGCCATGGTCATGGACGACATCGTGGTCTGCGGCGCCGAGCCGCTGTTCATGACCGACTACATCTGCGTCGGCAAGGTCCACCCCGAGCGGGTCGCCGGCATCGTCAAGGGCATCGCCGAGGGCTGCGTCCTGGCCGGCTGCGCCCTGGTCGGCGGCGAGACCGCCGAACACCCGGGCCTGCTCGGCCCGGACGACTTCGACGTCGCCGGCGCCGGCACCGGAGTCGTGGAGGCCGACGCGCTGCTCGGCCCCGACCGTATCCGTACGGGTGACGCGGTCATCGCCCTGGCCGCGTCCGGACTTCACTCGAACGGGTACTCACTCGTCCGCCACGTCCTGCTGAACGAGGCCGGAATGGCCCTCGACACGCACGTGGACGAGCTGGGCCGCACCCTCGGCGAGGAGCTGCTGGAGCCCACCAAGATCTACTCGCTGGACTGCCTGGCCCTCACCCGCACCACCGAGGTGCACGCCTTCAGCCACATCACCGGCGGCGGACTCGCGGCCAACCTGGCCCGTGTCGTCCCCGACGGCCTGCACGCGACCGTGGACCGCTCCACCTGGACCCCGGACGCCATCTTCGACCTGGTCGGCCGCACCGGCCGGGTCGAGCGCCTGGAGCTGGAGAAGACGCTGAACATGGGCGTCGGCATGATGGCGGTCCTGCCGCAGGAGTCGGTGGACGTCGCCCTCACGACCCTGGCCGACCGAGGCGTGGACGCCTGGGTGGCAGGAGAGATCACGGAGCGCGCCGGCCACACCGACGGAGCCGCCCTGGTCGGCGACTACGCGTCCTGAGGCCGGCGGGACTCCGCCGACAGCACAGAAGCCGGTCGGTGACACAGGTCACCGACCGGGCAAGTGTTCAGTACAAGGTCAAGCGCCGCGACGATGCTGTGAGGACTGCCCGCCCTCGTCTTCCTCGTCGTCGTCCTCATAGAGGTCGGCGTACTTGGAGTACAGATCGTCGTCGTCCTGCTCATCGTCTTCGAACCGCTCGCCGTTAGGCGGTTGCGGATTCGACGGCGATGCGCCCAGCTCCTCGGCCAGGCGGGAGAGATCAGTCCCACCGCTGTTGTACTTCAGCTGGCGGGCGACCTTCGTCTGCTTGGCCTTGGCCCGGCCGCGCCCCATGGCTCGACCCCCTCAACGACGGGGCTCGACGGCCCCAGAGTCTTGACACGCGTTCATGGTCCGGAGCGGGCTCTCCGTGGAGAGACCGGTCCGTAGGGCTCCCACGGTACCTGAGCCCACGCCCATACGGTACGTCGCCCGCAGGACGTGCCCGCGTACGAGACCTGCGAGGTGCCCCGTCCTCGCTGGTCAAAGGCGATTTTAACCACTTCTGCACGGTCGACCCGCCGGACGAAGTGAGAGTTCTCTCCAACCGCCCCCCGACGGGTACCGCGAAGGCGTCCCGGCCGCCTGGTGGGCGGGCCGGGCCGCCCTGTGCTCAGGCCCGGCCGAGCGCCTCCGCCATCCGCTGCTCGGCGATCCGGTCGGCCGCGGCGGCGGGCGGAATCCCGTCTTCCTTCGCACGTGCGAATATGGCCAGCGCGGTGTCGTGGATGCGGGCCGCCTTCGCCCTGCACCGCTCGAAGTCGAAGCCGTGCAGCTCGTCGGCGACCTGGATGACCCCGCCCGCGTTCACCACGTAGTCCGGGGCGTAGAGGATGCCCCGGTCGTCGAGGTCCTTCTCGACCCCCGGGTGGGCGAGCTGGTTGTTGGCCGCGCCGCAGACGATCTTGGCGGTCAGCACCGGCACGGTGTCGTCGTTCAGCGCGCCGCCGAGGGCGCAGGGAGCGTAGATGTCCAGGCCCTCGACCCGGATCAGCGCATCGGTGTCGGCGACGACGCCGACGGACGGGTGCGCGTCGGCGATCCGCCGCACGGCGTCCTGCCGGACATCGGTGATCACGATCCGCGCGCCCTCCGCCAGCAGGTGGTCCACCAGGTGGCGGCCGACCTTGCCGACGCCCGCGATGCCGACGGTGCGGTCCCGCAGGGACGGGTCGCCCCACCGGTGCTGGGCGGCGGCCCGCATGCCCTGGTAGACGCCGAAGGCGGTGAGGACGGAGGAGTCGCCGGCGCCGCCGTGCTCGGGGGAGCGGCCGGTCGTCCAGCGGCACTCGCGCGCGACCACGTCCATGTCGGCCACGTACGTGCCGACGTCGCAGGCGGTGACGTAGCGGCCGCCGAGCGAGGCCACGAACCGGCCGTAGGCGAGCAGCAGCTCCTCGGTCCTGACCTGCTCCGGATCGCCGATGATCACGGCCTTGCCGCCGCCGTGGTCGAGCCCGGCCATGGCGTTCTTGTAGGACATCCCGCGCGCGAGGTTCAGCGCGTCGGCGACGGCCTCCGCCTCGGTGGCGTACGGGTGGAAACGCGTCCCGCCGAGCGCGGGGCCCAGCGCGGTGGAGTGGATCGCGATGACGGCCCTGAGGCCGGTGGCGCGGTCCTGGCAGAGCACGACCTGCTCATGTCCGCCCTGGTCCGAGTGGTACAGGGTGTGCAGCACGTCAGCAGGTGCGCCGGATACGTCGGTCACTGTGGTGACTCCTGGGCAAGTAGCGGCGAGTGAGGGCCGGCCCCCGCGGGGGTCCCCCACGCTTGTGGCAGAGGGACTTCCGTGGGGGCGTGGAACGAGATTAGGGCCTGCCGGCGTCCGGCTGCGGGACAGTGCTCAGGATCACCTCCGCACGGAGTACGCCGTGGGACGATGCGCGGGGGTTCCCGCCCGTTCGCGCGGGGATCCGGCAGGTTTTCCCGGCGGTGCGCGGGGGAGGGAGCAGGCGTGCCCAAGGTGTCCTCGCTGATCGTCCCGTACGCGGCGTACTTGCGCGTGTACGAGCCGCTGGCGGCCTTCCCGGAGCCGGAGCGCGGCCACTGGACGCGCTACGCGCGGCGGACCGACCTCCCCTCGTACCAGGACGAGCTGCGCCGCTCCCTGGGCGACCTGCTGCCCACCCCGCCGGTGCCGGTGCCGGTGCACGAGAGCGCCGACGCGTTCGTGCTCCAGGCCGACGGCGTGGTCTGCGTCTGCCCCTGGCGCACCCGGCTGCGGGGCTGGCAGGCCCTTGAGGAACTGGCCGAGGACTTCCCGGAGCCGGTCCTGGACGCGCTGCTGCCGCCGGTGGTGCGCCGCCAGGCGGCCCAGGACTACGACCGCTGGCTGGACCGCAACCCGGACGCCCGGCCGTGGATCCGCACGGCGACCTGGCAGGTGCCGATCAACTGGTTCGTGCTCGTCTCCGACGAGGAGCGGGAGTACGACAAGGGCGGCGGCGACCCGCGCGAGGCGGCGCCGGTGCTGCGGTACCGCACGCCGATGGTGCAGGCCAGGCGGCGGGTGGCCAGGGGGCTGCGGGCCCTGCGGGAGGCGATGGACGAGGGGCCGCTGATCGACGGCCTGGTGGACGTGGGGCGCTGGCTGGAGGAGTTCCACCCGCGCTCGGTGGTGGAGCTGGACTACGGGGGTCTGGTGCACACCGTGCCGGCCGGCGAGCTGGAGGACGACCACTCCGCGGCGGACGTCGCCGAGGGCATCGACGCCCTCCGGCAGGGTGACGGGGCGGCCGCGGGGGCGGCGTACGGGCGGCTCGTGGAGCGGTGGCGGTCGGTCCGGGACCGGCGATCTGCGAACTGACGTTTGACGTGACGCCCGTTTTGGGGTTTCGTCACTCGCTCCGGGTGATCCCCGGTTTCCTCCTGATGACACGTCAGCTCGGGACGTAGGTCCCGATCCGGGCGTATCACGCAAGCGTGACGGACCGCACGTACCCCACCCTTGCGCCGCTTGCCCCTCCTCGTGCCAAAATAGGACAAGGAGTCCGGGGAGGGCTCTGTCCGTCCCACTGTGGTGCACTGTGGGCGGATTCTCGGCAATGCGTGCTTTGGGGGGTCTGACGACTCCTGATCGCCACTGTGACTGATCGTCACAGTGGCGTGACTGTCCGCTATGGCATGGTCCATCGGCTTCCGTCGCTGATGAACACCTGGGAGGGCAATTCCATCGGTTTGGCCGACGCGGCTGGACAGATGGTGTAGTTGTAGTGCCGAGGACAAGCCGTTCGTCCTATAACCGACTCGACTCGCGTCCGCCATTTCGGGCAACGCGGGTCAAGGTGCAGAATTTAGAGGAAAGAACCGAGAAGGTTCGGTTCTCCCGAGGAGGCCGC
>NZ_JAVRHI010000116.1:0-31654 GCF_034105845.1 Streptomyces sp. CRN 30
GCGGGGGCCGCGGGGACGGCGCCCGGTGGGACCGGTGCCGTCGCCGCCCGGCGGCGGGCCGACCGGATCCTCGCCCGTGTCCGCGCCCCCCGCTTCCCCCGCAGACGCGTCCCGATCACCGAGCACGGCGCGGTCGGTGACGGCACGCACGACTGCACGGACGCGATCCGCGCGGCCGTCGCGGCGTGCGCGCGGGCCGGCGGCGGGCACGTGGTGGTGCCGCCGGGTGACTGGCTGACGGGGGCGGTCCATCTGCGCGACCGGATCGACCTGCACCTGGAGGAGGGCGCGACGCTGCGGTTCCGGCAGGACCCGGCCGCCTACCTGCCGGCGGTGTACACCCGCTACGAGGGCACCGAGTGCTTCAACTACTCGCCGTTCGTGTACGCCCACGGCTGCCGCACGGTGGGTGTCACCGGGCGCGGCACCCTGGACGGACGCGCCGACGCGACGCACTGGTGGGACTGGACGAAGGGCGTCGACGGCGGACCCGCGCCGCAGACCCCGGACATCCAGCAGCTCCTGGCGTGGGGCGAGGCGGGTGTGCCGGTGGCCGAGCGGGTCTTCGGCGCCGGACACCACCTGCGGCCCAGCCTGCTCCAGTTCTACCGCTGCCGTGACGTGCTGGTCGAGGGCGTCACCGTGCGCGACTCCCCGATGTGGAACATCCACCCGGTGCTGTGCGAGAACGTCACCGTGCGGGGCGTCACCGTCGACAGCCCGGACGGCCCGAACAACGACGGCGTCGACCCCGAGTCGTGCTCCTGGGTGCTGATCCAGGACTGCGTGTTCGACACCGGGGACGACTGCGTGGCGTTCAAGGCGGGGAAGAACGCGGACGGGCGGCGCGTCGGCGTGCCCATGGAGCACGCCCTGGTCGAGCGGTGCGAGATGCGCGACGGGCACGGCGGCGTCACCATCGGCAGCGAGACCTCGGGCGGGGTGTCGGACATCGTCGCCCGGGACTGCCGGATGGACAGCCCGGACCTGGACCGGGCGATCCGCGTCAAGTCCAGCCCGCTGCGCGGGGGTTACGTGCGGGACGTGCTCTGCCACGACATCACGGTCGGCGAGGTCGGGGAGGCCGTGGTGGAGATCGCGCTGAACTACGAACGCGTGGAGAGCGGCGACTTCTACCCCGATGTGCGCGGCATCGAGGTGCACCGGCTCACCACCCGCTCGGGCCCGCGCGCCTGGACCCTGATCGGCAACGACGCCAACCCGGTCCGGGACGTGCTCTTCGCCGACTGCTCCTTCGACGGCATGACCGGCGCCGGCGAGCAGCGCAACGTCGAGGGCCTGGTGCTGCGCCGGGTCACGGTCAACGGCACGGAGGTCACCGCCTGATGCACGCCACGGACAGCCCCGTGCCGGACGCGGTGCCGGACCCCTGGCGCGAGGCGGACGCCGTCGTCGCCCGGGTGGTGCCGCCCCGCTTCCCCGCCCGGGAGGTCCCCGTCACCCGGTTCGGGGCGCGCGGCGACGCCCGCACCGACTGCACCCTGGCCCTGCGCCGCGCGATCGTCGCCTGCCACACCGCGGGCGGCGGCCGGGTCACCGTACCGCCGGGGGTGTGGCTCACCGGGCCGGTACGGCTGCTCAGCCACGTCGAACTGCATCTGGCGGAAGGTGCCACCCTGCGCTTCGACCGGGACCCGGCGCGGTACCTGCCGCCGGTCCTCACCCGGTTCCAGGGCGTCGAGTGCTACGGCTACACGCCGTTCGTGTACGCCCGCGACGAGCGGGACATCGCGGTCACCGGACGGGGTGTGCTGGACGGGCAGGCGGACGAGGAGCACTGGTGGCCGTGGTCGGGGCAGGCCGAGTTCGGCTGGCGGCCGGGGATCCGGCACCAGGAGGAGGACTGGCCGCGGCTGTGGCGGCAGGCGGAGGACGGGGACCCGGTGGAGCGGCGCGTCCACGCCGACGGCCGGCGCTTCCGCCCGAACTTCGTGGAGTTCCAGCGGTGCCGGGGCGTCCTCGTCGAGGGCGTGACGATCGTCCGCTCCCCGATGTGGGAGATCCACCCGGTGCTCTGCCGCAACGTCCTGATCCAGGACGTCACCATCGACAGCATCGGCCCCAACAACGACGGCATCGACCCCGAGTCCTGCCGCGACGTGGTGATCCGGCGCTGCGACATCACCGCCGGGGACGACTGCATCGCCGTCAAGTCGGGCCGGGAGGCGGACGGGCGCCGCGTCGGGGTGCCGAGCGAGAACATCGTCATCGAGGACTGCGTGCTGCGCCACCGGTACGGCGCCATCACCCTCGGCAGCGACATGACCGGCGGTATCCGCAACGTGTACGTGCGGCGCTGCCGGATCGGCGGGCCCGGCCTCTACTTCGGTCTGTACATCAAGACCAACTCGGTGCGCGGCGGCTTCGCCGAGAACGTCCACCTCGCCGACCTGACCGTCACCCACCTCACCAAGGAGTTCATCACCTGCGACTTCCGGCGCGGTGAGGGCGACACCGGTGACTTCCCGCCGCGGGTGCGCGACGTCAGTGTCAGCCGGGCCACCGTCGGCCGGGCCCGGCGGGCCGTGCTGGCCCGTGGCTACCCGCACGCCCCGATCCGTGAACTGCGGCTGACCGACTGCCACTTCACGGAGCTGGCGGAGACGGATCTCGTAGAGTACGTGGACGGCTACGTACGGGAGAGGGTGACCGGTGGGGCGGACGGACGATGAGACGCGGCCCGGACGGTACGACCACTGTCCGTGGGAGTTCTGGAGCGGGGCCGACGAGGAGCAGCGCGCCGGTCAGCTCGCCCACCAGGAGCGGCTCGGGGAACTGATCCGGGCGGGCGGCGGTGCCGTCTCCTTCGGCGAGCGGGTCTTCGTGTCGCCGTGGGCGGGCGTGCACGCCGGGACGCTGCTGATGGGCGACCGCTCGTACATCGGCGCCCACGCCGTGGTCACCGACGAGGTGAGCATGGGCCGCGACTGCACGCTCAACCCGTTCACCACGGCGCGCGGCAAGGTGACGATGGGCGACGGTGTGCGGGTGGGCGCGCACACCTCGCTGCTCGGCTTCAACCACGGCTTCGCCCCGGACGAGCCGGTCCACCGGCAGCCGCTCACCTCCAAGGGCATCGTCATCGGCGACGACGTGTGGATCGGCTCGCACGTGGTGGTCGTGGACGGGGTGAGCATCGGCGACCACTGTGTCGTCGGCGCGGGCGCGGTCGTCACCAAGGACCTCCCGGCCTGGTCGGTGGCGGCGGGCAGCCCGGCGCGGAGGCTGCGGGACCGGCGCGACGGGGCGGCCTCCCCCGGCACCGGGAAGGGCTCCGGCGACCTCGACACCCGCCTGGAGCGGTTCGCGCGCCGCGCCCGCGAGCAGGCGGCCGACGTCCTCGACCGCTGCCGTACGGGGGACACCTGGACCGACCGGCCCGGCGCCGCGCCCACCGTGCGCGCGGTGTGCGACGCGGTGGAGATCGCGGCGCTGCTCCTCGACGGACCGCCGCCCGGCGTGCGGGCCGGGGAGCTGGTGGAGCGGCTGCGGGCGCTCCAGGATCCCGTGACCGGTCTGGTGCCGGAGTACGGCGGGCCCGCGCCGTCCCTGGACGACGACTCCGCGCTGTACCACATCCTCAGCGTGGGTTACGCCCTCGGCCTGCTCGGCTCCGGCTTCGCCCACCCGGTGCGGGCCGTCACCGAGCTGCCCGCCGAGGGGCTGGTGGCCCGTCTGGACGCGCTGCCGTGGCGGACGGCGGCGTGGCGCAGCGGACACTGGGTGGACGGGGTGGCGACCGCGCTGCACCACGCGTCGCCGTCCTCGTCCCCGGGGGTCGAGGCGCTGTTCGGCTGGCTGCTCACCCGGGCCGACCCCGTGCACGGCATGTGGGGCGCCCCGGACGCGGCGGAGGGGTGGCGGCAGCCGGTGAACGGCTTCTACCGCACCGTACGGGGGTCGTTCGCGCAGTTCGGTCTGGGGGTGCCGTATCCGGAGCGGACCGTGGACACGGTGCTCGCGCACAGCCTCGACCCGCGGTGGTTCGGTCCGGACCGGGGCACCGCCTGCGACGTCCTCGACGTGATCCATCCGCTGTGGCTGTGCGCCCGTACCACCGGTCACCGGGTCGGTGAGGGCCGGGACTGGGCGCGGCGGCAGCTGGAGCGGGTCCTCACGCGGTGGCAGGACGGGCGGGGGTTCTCCTTCGCGCTGGAGGCGGGCGGCCGGCCGGACCGGACCGCGGGCCTGCAGGGCACGGAGATGTGGCTGGCGGTGACGTGGCTCCTCGCCGACCACCTCGGGGCCGGCGAGGCGCTCGGCTACCGTCCCCGGGGCGTGCACCGGCCGGAGCCGGCCCGCACCGGCGTCCGCTGACCGGACCGGCCGGCCCGCATCCGCAGCGCCTGGGACAGCACCTGGGACGTCACCCAGGACGGGTTCCAGGTGTTGGCGGTGCCGCGTTCCTGCCAGTTGGTGGGGAAGAACCCCTCGGCCTGCTCACCGGGGTCGGTGAAGCCCCACTCCCCCGGCCGGGTGCAGATGCCCTGGCCGAAGGCGTTCAGGACCAGCTCGCCCAGTTCCCGGTAGACCGGCCGGTCCACCAGGTCGCCGAGGCGGGCGAGTTCGTACGCCGGGAAGAACACGTCGACGTGGTGGTTCTGGACGCTCACGCCGGGCCAGCCGGTGGTGGCGAACCCGCCGGGGAAGGGCACGTCCCACTGGTAGACCCAGGTGAGCAGCCAGTCGGCGGCCTCTCCCGCCCGCCTCTCCCAGCGTCTCTGGCCGGTGAGCAGCAGGAGTTCGTACACGCACAGGAAGTAGGCGATGCCGCCCTCCTTGTCCTCGCAGGCCGCGTCGAGGGTGGCGCGGGCGAAGGGCGTCGCGAAGTCGAGGGCGTGGCGCCGGCGGTACTCCTCCACGAGGGTCTCGGCGGCCAGGAGCAGGGCGCGCTCCCCGGTGACCCGGAACGCCTTCAGCAGCGCCAGTACGCAGGGCAGTCCGGCCGTTCCGGGTTCTCCGGGCAGGGGTGTGCCGTCCAGGGCCCAGCCGAACGGGGGCGGGCCCGCGTCGCAGGCCGCGCGGACGCCCTCCAGCAGGGCCCGGACCCAGCCGTAGGGGACGGCGTGGCCGTGTTCCTGGAAGAGGGCGACGATGTCGGCGAGGTCGCACAGGGTGTCGCCGAAGGCGCGGGCCGACACGAAAGCGCCGTCGTCCCGCCCGAACCCCGTCCAGGTCCCCAGGCCGGTGTCGTAGAAGCTCAGGCGCAGGCCGGGGGCGTGGGCGGCGGGGCTGCCGGCCAGCCAGAAGTTGACGGCCCGGCGGCAGCGCTCGACGCGCCAGGGCTCACCCTGTTCGACACCGATCCGCGCGTCGCACCAGGCCAGCTTCAGACACTGCCCGGTCCAGCCGTACATGAAGCCGGGGGTGTGGCCGGGGCCGGTGAACTTGAGGTAGCCGGCGGCGCCGTCGCCGTCGTACCAGCGCCGGTCGAGTGCGGCGGTCTTCAGCCGCACCAGGTCGTCCAGGGGCAGGGGCATGGCGCCGCGCGGCCGGTACAGGGCGAGGCCGCGGTGGACCAGGGCCCGGAAGCCGTGGCCGGGGCGGGCGGGGCGGCCCCAGTCCAGGACGTGGTGGGCGTGGTGCCCGGCGCCCGGCGGCAGGTCGAGGTAGCCGCCGCCGTAGGGGGCGGTGCGTCCCTTGTGGACGTAGACGGTGTCGGGGCGGTTGTCGAAGAGCAGGGCGCCGCTCAGGGCGAGCAGGGTCACGCCCGTGTGGCCGGTGACGGCGCCGAGGGAGCCCTCGCCGGGGTCGGCGGCGTAGAGGGTGGCGTACCGGGTGGTGCGGCCGGTGCCCCACTCGGCGTGGGCGGCGGGGACGGGCAGCCGGTGCTCCTCTACGACGAGTCCGCCGCCCCGGCCGCCCGCGGTGAGCCGGGGCACGGTGCGCGCCGGGTCGGCGGACGGGTTGCCCCGGTAGAGGACCTGGGGCAGGGTGACCGCCTCGGGGCTCCGGGCCGGGACGGGGAGGGCGAGTCCCAGCACGGCGTCGGCGCAGGGGGTGTCGCCGGTGGTGCGCCAGGTGGTGCGGGCGTGCAGGAGGCCGTCGGTGAAGGCGAGGCGCAGCAGCACCTGGAGCCTCGCTGGTCCGGCCAGGACGCAGCGCAGTTCGAGGCCGTCTCCCGCGCACGCGGGCACGCAGGAGCGGACGCCCGGCCGGAGCGGCCGCCAGGGCCGTCCGGTGGACGCGACGAAGAGGTCGTCCAGGGCGACACCCAGGCGGGTGGAGCCGTCGCGGGCGGTGTGGCCGAGGACGAGCCGCGGTGCTCCGTGGCCGCTCTCGGTGTACTCCACGAACCGGTCTCCGCTGTCGATGCGGAACATTCGCAACTCCCATCTCTGTAACGGGTGTTGACCCCGTGCGGTGGCAGCGGAACCATTGTGGCATTCGCCTGGCATACCAGTGGCGTACCTTGCGCGTTTCCCCATAAGGAGAGGCCCTCGAATGACCGCACATCCGCAGGACGGCACACAGCCGCCGAGCCGCCGGAAGTTCGTCGCCGCCTCGGCCGCCGTGGGAGCCGCGGCGCTGGCCGGTACGGCCGGCGCCGCCGCCGCTCCCGCCCACGCACGCCCGACGGTCACCGCGCGGACGGCCGCCGGGCGCGCCGGGGCCGTGTGCACGCCGATCCCCAACAAGTACGACGAGCCGTTCGAGGTCTGCGACGACGAGCTGTTCGTCTTCATGGCCAACTACAAGCCGTTCGAGAACCCCGGGTTCTTCGACGCGGTCATCGGGGACGCGCTGCGCGCGGCCTTCCCCGGCCTCAAGATCAAGGCGGCGGCCTGGGACCGGCCGATCCGCTACGAGGACCTCGACAAGGCCGGTGTCGTCCCCGACATCGTCATCGAGGACCCGCGCCGGCGCATCGACCGCGACCTGGAGCCGCGCGGCTGGACCCGCGACCTCACCGACGACGTCCGCTCCGCCGGGATCGACCTGGGCGCGCTGAACCCGGCCGCCGTCGCGCAGGTCAGAGCCCGTTCGGACGGCGGGCTCTACGGAGTGCCGCTGTTCGTGGACGACTTCGTCCTGCTCCACAACAAGAAGATCTTCGACATGAAGGGGCTGCGGCCGCCGCGCAACGGCGTCACCTACGACGAGGCGTTCCGGCTGGCGAAGAAGCTGACGTTCGAGAAGAACCTGGTCGCGTACAAGGGTTACCTCCAGCATCCGGACCTGTATCTGGAGTTCAACCAGCTGGGGCTGTACCCGTTCGTGCCGGGAGCGAGCGAGAGCCCGGCGCCCGAGGACGTGAGGGTCGACATCACCTCGGCGGGCTGGCAGCGGCTCGGCGCCAACATGGAGCGCTTCCTGCTCCACCCGCACAACATCTTCACCAGCGTCGACGACTACCTGCTGACCGGCAGTGTGGCGATGGCGGTGGACAGCCTCTGGAAGCTCAACGCCTACGCCCTGAGCCCTCTCTACCTCCAGCAGGACGACGCGGCTCAGTGGCGGGAGCTGGCGAAGAAGGTGGAGATCGGCGTCACCTCGGTGCCGGTGCTCGGCCAGGGCGAGTCGGGCACCTACCAGCCGAACACCATGGCCGCCTTCCTGCCCCCGCAGTCGACGAAGAAGGCGCAGGCCCTCCAGGTCCTCAAGTGGCTGGTGTCGCAGGAGGGCCAGGTGGAGCTGGCGCGGCACGGCATGAAGCCGGCGCTGCGCTCGCGGGCCGTCGAGGCGGCCTTCGGGTCGGCGGTCCCGGAGCTGGCCGGCATCGACACCTCGGGGATCTTCTGGGGGGACAACGCCGTCGTCTCGGGCTACGAGAACACCGAGTACTGGGACCTGCCGCTGTACATGGTCTTCCGGCAGCATGTGCTGAAGGACGGGCTCAAGGTGTCGTCCGCGCTGACGATCACCGAGACCGTCGACATCCCGAAGTACATCAAGAGCCAGGTGGAGCTGGGCTTCGACTGGTGACGTCACCGCTTGCGGAGCCGTACCGCGAGGTACGGCTCCGCGGGCAGTTCGACCGTGACGTCCCCGCCCGACACGTCGGGCCGCGCGTCGACGGTCGTGTTCCAGGTGTCGAGGACCTCCACACTCCAGGTGCCCTCGGGCAGGGCGAAAGGGCGCCGGGGGTAGCGGTGGGGTCCGAGGTACTGCAGGAGGTACTCCCCCGGCGCCTCCAGCGTCGAGGCGTCGTAGGTCTCGGGGGCGTGCGCGAGGCCGGGCGGGGCCGTGTCGAGAACGTCGCGCAGGAAGGCGACGCGGTCGGCCGCGGTGCCGCCCAGGACGCCACCGCCCGCGCTCCAGGGCCGTTCCCCCCAGTGCTCGGCGTGGGCCGCGTAGCCGCCCCGGCAGACCGCCTCCCAGATCCGGGAGACCAGTTCGGTGCCGGGCAGCGCCCGCTCCGGGTCGGCCGGGTCGTCGCCCTCGGCGCCGCAGTCGTCGACCAGCACGGGCTTGCACAGCTCCGTGACGAGGGCCGAGACGGCCCGCGTCCCCGGGTGCCGGACGGAGGCGTGGGTGATCCAGGGCGCGCCGAAGTCGGTGTCCGGCGGCCCGTGCACGGTGAGCGGGTGGTGTCCGTGGTCGTACTCCTGGATGTCGGTCTGCGCCTCCGGGTCGGGCGGCGCGCACCACCACACGTTGGGCCGGGCGGCCAGGCGGGTGACGGTCGCGGCGAGGTCGCGGCCGTCGAGGACGACCTCCGCCTGGACGCCGAGCGCCGCGAGCGCGCCGACCTGGTGGTCGAGGCGGTCGAGCGGGAGACCGGTGGCGGTGAGCCGCACCTTGGTGAAGGGGGCGTCGGCAAGGGCGCGCAGGGTGGCCTCGTCGGCCTGCGGGACGCTGGTCGTGAACGGGTGGAAGGGGGTGCCGTCGGCGTGCCGGAAGCGGGTCCCGTGGACGCGGACGGGTCCGCGGTCCGGGCGCGGGGAGGTGGGGGTCATGTCGCCTTCCGGATGCGCAGGGCCAGGTCGGGACGGTGGTCCAGGGGGACGCGTACGGTGCCCCGGTGCGGTCCGCCGGGCAGTTCGGTCACCGTCATCTCCCAGGTGTCGACCAGGTCGAGTGCCCAGGGGCCGCCGTCCGCCGGGAGGGGGACGTCGCGGTGGCGGTGGCGGTGGTCGCCGAAGTACACGAAGCGGTCGCCGGCGGACTCTTCCCACAGGCGGCGCAGGAAGGCGATGCGGGGCGTGGCCTCGCCGTGCAGCCGGCCGCCCCGGGAGATCCAGGCGGCGCCGTCCGGGTCCTGTTCGGGGTAGCACTCGCCGTGGCCGACGAAGGCGCCGGCGGTCATGCCGTGCCAGAACTGCCGCAGCAGCGCCCGGCCGGTGAGGTTGCCCCAGCGGCGGCCCAGGACGCCCTCGTAGCCGATCTCGTCGAAGACCAGCGGCTTGGGGACCGTGTCGAGCCACCGGGGTGCCAGGCGGGTGTCCCAGTGCTGCACGGACTGGTGGGTGGTCCAGGGGGTGCGGGCGTCCCAAACGCTCTCGTACTCGTACATGCGGGTGCCGTTATGGATGGAGCGCGGGTGCTGGTAGGGGTCGGCGCGCTGGACGTACCGGCCGATGCGGTTCCAGTCCTCGGTCGTCTTGGCGGTGTTGAAGTCGTACTCGTTGGCGACCGCCCACCACACGTTGCGGTGGGCGGCGAGGCGGGCGACGACGTGCCGGACGAGGAACAGGTCCTCCTCGCGGGTCATGTCGTCCACGCCCCAGTGCCCGCGGTCGTAGGGGTGGAAGAGGATGATGTCCGCCTCGATGCCGAGGTCGCGCAGGTCGCGGACGCGTCGTTCGAAGCGGGCGAAGAAGAGCGGGTCGAAGCGGGACGTGTCGAGGGCGCCCGGACGGGGCGGTCCCGGCTCGGTCCCCGGGAAGGGCAGCCGGGGCGGGTCCATCGCGCGGGTCGGCAGCAGGCACATGCGGACCTTGTTGAAGGGCGAGCCGGCGAGCGAACGCAGGGTGCGCTCCTCCAGCTTCTCGTCCTCGTCGTGGGTCCAGTGGTAGCAGGTGGTGCCGAACGGCAGGTACGGGGTGCCGTCGGCGTACCGGAAGGCGCGCGGGCCCGCGACGCGGACGGGGCCGTGGTTGCCGGGACCGGCGGGTGTGCACGTGAACCCGCCCTCGACACCGTCCAGTCCGGGTGCCGTGGAGCGGGTCGTGTACGTCCACGGCCCCTCCCGGTCGGGCATGAACCGCACCCGGTGGACGCCGTCGCCGTCGTGGAAGCCGTCGGCGCGCACCACGCGGTGCCGGTGGCGGAACTCGGCGCCGAAGCCGACGTCCCGCCAGGGGTTGCCGCCGGCCGGTCCGCGGAGGGTCAGCTCGAAGGTGTCCCAGCGCTCCACCCGCTCGGCGGCGGTCACGGGCGTTCCCGCCTGATCCACTCCTCGCTCACCACGACGTGCTTGATGGTCTTGCGGAGGTAGGAGTAGGCGATGTGCAGCAGGCCGTCGCGGGTCTGGAGGACGCAGGGGTAGGAGTAACCGTACTCGGTCTCCCGGTACTCGTCGTCGGCGCGCTGCACGTCGCGGCGCCAGGGCCAGGTGCGTCCGTCGTCGTCGGAGAGGGCCAGGGTGAGCGGGGTGCGCAGCGCCTTCTTGCGGCGCCCGGCGCCCTTCCCCACCCAGCGGTACTCGCCGCGCTCCAGGCTGGCGTGGTTGTAGACCAGTGCCAGGGCGCCGCTCGCGAGCCGGGTCACCTGGACCGCCGAGTTGTTGTTGGGCAGTTCGGTGGGGACCGGCCGGGTCCAGGTGCGGCCCGCGTCGGTGGAGGTGACGGCGTGCACGCGGTCGGCGGCGCGGCTGCGCAGCAGACCGAGGAGCGAGCCGTCGCCGCGGCGGACGGCGGTGAGCTGGACGAGGTGGTCGGTGCCCGGCAGGTCGTACTCCTTCCAGCCGGTGCCGCCGTCCTCGCTGATGAGGACGGTGCTGTGCTCGGCGCCGGGTCGGCAGCGGTAGGCGGGCAGCAGCCAGGTGCCGTCGCCCGGGTCGAGGGGCGGGTTGCGCACGTAGACACCGGGACCCTCGTGGGCGACGCGCGGGGGGCTCCAGGTGCGGCCGCCGTCCGCGGAGGTGCGGGCGACGAGGCGGGCGGTGGTCTGGTCGTGGGGCTCGTTGGAGGGGTGCCAGAGCCACACCGTGCCGTCGGGGCGGCGGGCGAGGACGGGGTTCTGCTCGGACCGGTCGGGGTCGGCGGAGAGGACGACGGGCTCCGTCCAGCGGCCGGTGGCGGCGGGCAGCCGGGACAGCACCACGCCGGTGTCCCTGTCGCCCTCGTCGGGGCCGTTGAACCAGGCGCACAGCAGGTCGCCGTCGTCGACCTCCAGGAGGGTCGCGGCGTGGCTGTCCCCCGGGTGCCGGGTGGGCAGCAGCGCCTCGCGGACGGCCGGGTCGCCGTCGCGGGGGCGCGGCACGCCGTCGAACCTCGGATCGCGTGCGGGTGTCTTCTCCCCGGTCATGCCGCCTCCACTCCCCTCAGCTCCAGCTCTCCGGCGAAGTGGCAGGCCGCGGTCCGGCCCGGGGCGATCTCCCGCAGCGCCGGGACCTCGGTGCGGCAGCGGTCCTTCGCGTGGAAGCAGCGCGGGTGGAAGGGGCAGCCGGGCGGCACCGCGGAGGCGTCGGCGACCTCGCCGCGCAGCACCACCCGCTCCCGGCGCCGCGCCCCCGGGTCGGGGTCGGGCACGGCGGACAGCAGCGCCTCGGTGTACGGGTGCAGGGGCTGTCCGTAGAGTGCGGCGGTGGCACCGGTCTCGACGACCCTGCCGACGTACATGACCGCGATCTCGTCGGCCATGTACTCCACCACGCCCAGGTCGTGCGAGATGAACAGGTACGTCAGGTCGGACTCGTCCTGGAGGTCCTTGAGCAGGTTGAGGATCTGGGCGCGGACCGACACGTCGAGGGCGCTGACGGCCTCGTCGGCGACGACGAGACGGGGCGCGAGGGCGAGGGCGCGGGCGATGCCGACGCGCTGGCGCTGGCCGCCGCTGAAGGCGTTGGGATAGCGGCGCAGGTACTCGGGGCGCAGGCCGACCCGGCGGAGCAGGTCCGCGACGCGTTCCTCGGTCTCGGCGCGGGTGAGGCCCAGGTTGACGCGGAGCGGCTCGCCGACGATCTGGAGCAGCGTCATGCGGGGGTTGAGGGAGGCGAAGGGGTCCTGGAAGACGAGCCGGATCTCACTGCGGTAGGGCTTGAGGGCGCGTTCGTCGAGGGCGGCGAGGTCGACCGGGGTGCCGTCGGTGCGGCGGTAGGAGATCTCCCCGGAGGTGGGCGGGAAGACCCGCATCAGACAGCGGCCGAGGGTGCTCTTGCCGCAGCCGGACTCGCCGACCAGGGCCAGGGTGCGGCCGGCGGGGACGGTGAGGTCGACGCCGTCGACGGCGCGGACCTGGCCGACGGTGCGGCCTAGGAGGCCGCGGCGGATGGGGAAGTGCTTGGTCAGCCCGCGGGTCTCCAGCAGCGGGGGGCGGGCCTGGGGCGGTGCGCTCATCGGGTGGTCTCCTCGTACAGCAGGCAGCTCACGGCGCCTGGGCGGCCGGGTCCGGTGACCGGGGCCGGCGCTCGCACGTCGCAGCGGCCGGCCATGAACTCGTCGCAGCGCGGGTGGAAGGGGCAGCCCGCGGGCCGCCGGTAGGCGTGCGGCACCATGCCGCGCACGGGTCTGAGGCGCTCCCGCGATCCGGAGCCCAGCTTGGGCACGGAGCGCAGCAGCGCCTTGGTGTAGGGGTGGCGGGGGGCGCGGAAGACGTCCTCCACGGGGCCGTCCTCCACGACCGTCCCGAGGTACATGACGGCGACGCGGTCGGCCATCTGGGCGGCGACGCCGAGGTCGTGGGTGATGAGCATGACGGCCATGCCGGTCTCCTGCTGGAGGGAGCGCAGCAGGTCGAGGATCTGGGCCTGGGTGGTGACGTCCAGGGCGGTGGTGGGTTCGTCGGCGATGAGCAGGTGCGGGCCGCAGGAGAGGGCCATGGCGATCATGGCGCGTTGCAGCATGCCGCCGCTCATCTGGAAGGGGTACTCGTCGACGCGCCGCTTCGGGGCGGGGATGCCGACGCGGCCGAGGAGGTCGATGACGCGGGCGCGGGCCTCGGCCTTGGTGACGGGTTCGTGCAGCCGGATCGCCTCGCCGATCTGGTTGCCGAGGGTGTGCATGGGGCTCATCGCCGCCATGGGTTCCTGGAAGACCATGGCGATGCGGGAGCCGCGCACCGCCCGTACGGTGCGGGGGTCGGCGGTGACCATGTCGGCCATGCCGTCGTCGGTGCGGACCCGGACGTGTCCGCCGGTGATGCGGCCGGGCCGGTCGACCAGGCGCAGGACGGAGCGGGCCATGACGCTCTTGCCGCAGCCGGACTCGCCGACGACGGCGAGGACCTCACCGCGGCCGATGGTGAGGTCGACGCCGCTGACGGCGTGCACGACGCCCTCGTCGAGTTCGAAGCGGGTGTGCAGCCCCTCGACCTCCAGTACGGTCTCCATCCGCGCTCCCTACTGTTTGTACGGGTCGGCGGAGTCCCGCAGCCCGTCGCCGACGAAGTTCATGGCGAGCACGGTGACGAAGACCGCGACGCCGGGCAGGAGCAGCCACGGCGCGGTCTCCACCGTGCGGACGTTCTGGGCCTCCTGGAGCAGGACGCCCCAGCTGACCGCGGGTGACTGCAGGCCGAGGCCGAGGAAGCTCATCGCGGTCTCGCCGAGGATCATGGCCGGGACGGCCATGGTGAGCGAGGCGATGACGTGGCTCGACATCGACGGGACCATGTGCCGGAAGATGATCCGGCCGCGCCCGCAGCCGTCGAGCCGGGCGGCGGTCACGAAGTCCTCCTCGCGCAGGGACAGGAACCGGCCGCGGACCACCCGGGCCAGGCCGGTCCAGCCGATCACGGAGAGGATGGTGGTGATGGCGAAGTACCGCGTCATCGGGCCCCAGTCGGCGGGGACGGCGGCGGACAGCGACAGCCACAGCGGCAGGGTGGGGATCGCCATCAGGAACTCGATGACCCGCTGGATGAGGGTGTCGGGGGTGCCGCCGAAGTAGCCGGAGACGCCGCCGAAGAGCAGACCGAGCAGGAAGCTGACGGCGACCCCGATGAGGCCGATGGAGAGCGAGACCCGGGAGCCGTGCACGATCCGGGAGAGCACGTCGCGTCCGGAGCGGTCGGTGCCGAGGAGGTACACCCTGGTGTCCGGGTCGGCGGAGCCGATGAGGTGGCGGTCCCAGGGGATGAGGCCCCAGAGGCGGTAGGAGTCGCCGCGGGCGAGGAACCGCACCGGGACGCGCTGTCGGGGGTCGACGGTGTGGATCTGCTCGAAGGTCTCCTCGTCGCGGACGGTGCGGTAGCCGTTGACGTACAGCCGCAGTCCGTCGTCCCGGCTGAGGTCCACCTTGACCGTCTGCGGCGGGGCGTAGGTGTGCTTGGCGTCGCCGGCGCTCGGCGAGCCCGGGGCGAGGAACTCCGCGAAGACGACGACGAGGTAGGCGCAGAGCACGACGACGGCGCCCGCGACGGCCAGCTTGTGCTTGCGGAACTTCCGCCACACCAGCCGCCAGGGCGAGCCGCGGCCGGCCGCCGCGTCGATGTCCTCCTCCCCCGCGGTCGGCGCGGGGGGCTTACTGGTCCTGGTCGGCACGGTCGGCTCAGCCTCCCTCGTAGCGGTGCCGGATCCTCGGGTCCCACCAGGCGAGGACGAGGTCGCTGACCAGGGTCCCGATGACGGTGAGGGTGGACAGGATCAGCACGAAGCTGCCCACGAGGTACATGTCCTGGTTCTCGACGCCGCTCAGCAGCAGCGGTCCGGTGGTGGGCAGGCTCATGACGATGGAGATGATCGTCTCGCCGCTGATGAGTCCGGGCAGCAGCCAGCCGACGGTGGAGAAGAACGGGCTCAGTGACATCCGCACCGGGTACTTCACCAGCAGCTTCCACTCGGGCATGCCCCGGGCGCGCGCCGCCACGACATACGGTTTGTACAGCTCGTCCAGGAGGTTGGCGCGGGTGATGCGGATCAGTCCGGCGGTGCCGGAGAGTCCGATGATGAGGACGGGCAGCCAGAGGTGTCCGGCCAGGTCGAGGAGTCTGCCGAGGTTCCAGGCGGCGTCCTGGTACTCGGGTGAGAACAGTCCGCCGGGGCTCTGTCCGAACCAGCGCATGCCGGCCCACATCAGGACCAGGGCCAGCAGGAACTCGGGGACGGCCATTCCGAAGAACCCGAAGAACGTGGCCAGGTAGTCGCCGGGCGAGTACTGGCGCACGGCGGAGAGGATGCCGATCGGGAAGGCGACGGCCCACACCAGCAGCAGGGTGGAGACGGACAGGAAGAAGGAGAGTCCGACGCGGTCCCAGATAAGGTCGGAGACCGGGCGGCTGTTCCAGGCGAACGCCTGCCCGAAGTCGCCGTGCAGCAGGATGTGGGAGATCCATTTGCCGTACTGGGCGAGGAAGGGCTGGTCCAGTCCGTACCGTTCGCGCAGGGCGGTGAGCTGCGCCGTGCTCATCAGCTCGCCGCGGCTCTCCGCCTCGGCCTGGAGGGTCGACACGTAGTCGCCGGGCGGCAGGCTGATGATGAAGAACGACGCCAGGGAGACCGCCCACAGGGTGACGGCCATCCACAGCAGGCGGCGGAGCAGGAACGAGAGCATGCGGGTCTCCCGTCCGTCCGTCAGGCCGTGCCGGAGAAGAAGTACGTCGCGGGGTTGCTGGGCCCCGGGGCCTGGTGCATCACCGCCGCGTTGAACCGCTCCGGCACGTTGTGGACGTCGTTCTTGACGATGCCGTACTCGCTGGGCGGGGTGGAGACGCCGATGTAGTAGAACTGCTCCTTGGTGATGGCGAGGATCTCGCGGGCGAGGCCGAGGGCCTTCTTCGGGTCGAAGGTGGCGCGCATCTCGTCGAAGAGGCCGAGCTGTTCGCGGACGCGGGCCGGGGGGCGTTCGCCGTCCTTGCCGTCCCGGGTGTACCACTTGGCCCACTCGCCGCCGAACCGGGAGGAGCCGCGCGGGTTGTTCGGCAGGTAGTAGTGGTTGCCGCCGACGCCGGTGCGCAGGTCGAAGTTGCCGCCCTGCCAGGTGGCGGCCTCCGACTGGCCGGCCTCGACGCGCTCCCAGTACAGGGTCTCGGCGAGCCGCTGGATGTTGGCCTTCACGCCCGCCCGCTGCCAGTCCGCGCGGATCAGGTCGAGGGCGTCGACCTGGTCGGGCTGGTCGGAGACGACGAGCACGTTGAAGGAGACGGGGTCACCGTCCTCGGTGAGGCGGATGCCGTCGCCGTCGCGGCGGGTGAAGCCGGCCCGGTCGAGGTACTCGGCGGCGCGGGCCCGGCTGTACTCGGTGTACTGCCCGCCCAGCCCCGCGTCGTACAGTTCGTTGC
Source organism: Streptomyces sp. CRN 30 (assembly GCF_034105845.1). NCBI lineage: Bacteria > Bacillati > Actinomycetota > Actinomycetes > Kitasatosporales > Streptomycetaceae > Streptomyces > Streptomyces sp. CRN 30. The sequence continues at coordinate 16,345 of NZ_JAVRHI010000116.1, forward strand.
CCTCGACCGGGGCGCACTGCCAGGGCTTGCCCTGACCGCCGTAGATGGTGTCGATGATCTTCTGGCGGTCGATGGCGTACGACAGCCCGACGCGGAAGTCCCGGTTGGCGAAGAGCTTGCGCTTCTTCGCGTCGGGGTGGGTCTGGTTGAAGCCGATGATCATCGTGTTGGCGAGGTCGGGTTCGACCTCGACGATCCGGTAGCCGCCCTTGTCGCGGTTGCGGGCGATGACGGGCTTGTTGCGGATCGTGCCGATGTTGCCGAGCTGCATGTCGAGGTCGCCGTTGGTGACTTTGAGGACCTCCACCTCGACGTCCTGGACGACGTCGACGACGACCTTGTCTATGTAGGGCAGCTGGCGGCCGTCGGGGTCGGTCTTCCAGTAGTAGGGGTTGCGTTCGGCCACGACGCTGCTGCCCTCGCCGACCTCGTTGCGCGCCACCCAGGGGTTGAGGGTGGGCAGGTCCGGGTTGGCCCAGGGGTCGGCGCGCAGCGGGATGTAGTCGGACCACGCGTCGAGGCCCGCCTTCTTCGCGAGGGCGTCCGCGTCCGAGCCGTACTTGGGGTGGAACCGCTTGAGGTAGTGCGACGGCAGCACCATGACGACGCCGGAGGTGCCCGCGATCTCCTCCAGGAAGCCGGGCTTGGGCTCCTCGTAGACGTAGCGCACGGTGCGCGCGTCGGTCTTCTCGAAGCGCGCGGGCTTCCCCGAGCGGGAGAGCCAGAGTTCGTAGACACCGGAGCGGTGCAGCTCGGGGTCGATGTTGTAGTCGGTGAAGGCGAAGGCGAAGTCGTCGGTGGTCACGGGCTTGCCGTCGGACCACTTCAGGCCGGTGCGCAGGGTGAAGAGGAACTCCCTGCCGCCGCCCCGCACCTCGTACTTCTCGCAGACGTTGGGCAGGATCTCGGTCTTGGACACGCCCTGCCAGTCGGCGGCCCAGGCCACGAGAGGCTCGTAACCGAGGCTGTAGCGGAGCCAGTTCATGTCCTCCTGGGTGAGCATCGCCGAGTGCCAGGTGCCGCCGTGGGCGCCGGTCCGCTCCAGCGGTTCCACGGTCAGGGGCTTCTCGGGGAGCCGGTCGGCGAGCTTCGGCAGCTTGCCCGCGTCGGCGCGCTCCTTCAGCGCGGGCGCCTCCTTGCCCCGCGCGCCGCCGCCCCGGGAGTCGCCGCCCTCGGGGTCGGTGTCGAAGAACCCGCAGCCGGACAGCGACGCGGCCGCCAGGAGGCCGCCGCCCGCCCGCAGCAGGGTGCGCCGGTCGAGCAGGCCGGCGTGCGGCGGGGAGGGCCTGCGGTCAGGAGTCATGTCCACGCTCCTTTGCGTGTGCTGCCGCCTCCAGCTCGCGGACCCTGGGCACCACGGTCGCGGCCAGGGCTCTTCGCTCCTGGTCGTCGAGGGGGGCCAGCGGGCCGGCGGCACGGGTGTCATCGATGCGGCCGAGGGCCGCCAGGACGAATTTGAAGGTGCTGACGACCGAGGAGAGGGTCGGCTCGTGCCGGGCCGCGCGCATCAGCTCCAGCAGGTCCTCCAGCTGCTCCTGGAGCAGCCGGGCGCGCGGCCAGTCACCGGCGCGGGCCGCGTCGTAGAGCGCGACCAGGTGCCGGGGGGTCACATTGGCGAGGGAGGAGGTGGCTCCGGCCGCGCCCGCGTACAGCGACAGGTCGGTGAGGCTGGACCCGCCGGTGAAGCACGGCAGGTCCACGCCGAGCCGGTCGGCGCCGCGCAGCAGTCGCCGCAGCCAGGTCATGTCCCCGGCGCTGTCCTTGATCCCGCACAGCACGCCCTCGCCGGCGAGGTCGAGGACGCAGTCGACGGTGAGCGCGGACGGGGTGAGCTGCGGCATGTGGTACGCCATGACCGGGAAGCCGACGGCCTCGGCGACGGCGCGGTAGTGGTCGCGCAGCTCCTCGCGTCCGTACGGGGCGAAGTAGGGGGCGATGACGGCGATCTCGTCGGCGCCCGCGTCGACCGCGGCCCGCGCGTGGCGGACGGTCGGCGCGGTCGCCGCGTCCCCGACGTGCGCGATGACCGGGACGCGGCCGTCGGCGGTCTTGGCGGCGACGCTCACGGCGAGCGCGCGCTCGGTGTCGTCCAGCGTGTGGAACTCGCCGGTGGTGCCGTTGATCCACAGGCCGTGCACCCCGGCGTCGATCAGTGCGGTCAGGTGGCATTCCAGCGAGGTCTCGGCCAGGGAGCCCGTCGCGGTCATGGGTAACACGGTCGGTGCGATGATCCCGTGGAGCTGGTGTCCGGACATGAGCACCTCGCGGCATGTCGGTGGTATGCCATGAGTCTGTTGAGAGCCGGTGTGGCCGTCAACCCCTGTGGCACGGCTGTCTGTTCGAGCGCGGGGCGGTGCGCCCGCTAGTGATTGATCTTCACGCGGCTGAACTGTGCCGTGACGTAGTGGTGGACGTCGTTGGCCTGCTGGGCGCCGTCGACGAAGAGCCCGGCGTACACCTGGTCGGCCATCGGTATCCGCTCGTAGCCGATGCGGGTCCACTGCAGGGAGTCCGGGGAGATCTCGGAGGTGAACTCGTCGCCGCGCAGGGTGACGCGCAGCCAGTACGCCTTGTCGGAGAGCTTCTGGTCCTCGTCGGCGGGATAGGTGCCGACGCTCATCTCGGTGCCGCTGGCGTGGATGCGTTTGACGGCGCCGCGGTGGCCGCCCGCGCCGACGTACAGGCCGAGGGCGTTGAACGGCGAGTCGGCGGTGAGGTTCTCGCGGATCATGATGCCGGCCCAGACGCCCTCGTAGACGGCGCTGAGGGAGTCGAGGCGGGCGACGACCTCCACCACCTCGTCGCCGGGGGCGTCGATCCTCTGGTGGACGAAGTGGCAGGAGTCCTTGCGGCCGCGCAGTCGGCCCGAGCCGCGCAGGGTGAAGACACCGCCCTTGAGAGCCGCGGCACCGGGGAGGGGGACCTTGCCGATGTCCTGGGAAGTCCAGGGGGCCACGTCCGTCACCCGGTCGACATGGACGGGGACCAGGGCGGACGTCGTCGCGGTGCCGGTGCTGTCGGTGGCGCGAGCGGTCAGGTGGTGGGTGCCCTCGGGGGCGCTCTGCCAGACCGCCTCGTAGGGCGCGCCGGTCGCCTCTCCGACCTTCCGGTCGTCGGCGTAGAACACCACCAGGTCGATCGTCGCGCCATCGTGCGCGGTGGCGTCGGCGCGCAGGGTGATGTCCTGGGTGCCGGTCGCGGAGGCGAGGACGGTGTCGACGGCGGGCGCGGTCAGGGTGACGGTGGGGTTGGCGGCACCGGCCGGGCGCAGGGAGTGCAGGTACAGCTCCAGGTTGCTGTAGCCGGTCGCCGGGTCGACGTCGGCGCCGCCGCCGGTCAGCCCGTGGGCCTGGGCCCAGGCGTCGGGGACGCCGTCGTGGTCACTGTCGGCGGGGGCCTCGGCGGCGGCGAACGGAACGACCCCGCCGGCCTCCTTCTGCGAGTTGATCATGCGTCCGGTGCCGGCGCGGACGTCGGCGAGGACCCGGGCGTCGACGGCGTCCCGGCGCGGGAGGGTCGCCCCGGCGCCCGCGACGACCGCCTTGTACGCGTCCTTGGCCGACTGCTCCTCGATCGGGTCGGCGACCTCGAAGGGCTCCGCGCTGAGGGTGGCGCCGCCGACCGGGAGGACGATGCCCCGGCGGTTGTCCCGGGTGACGTCCGCATGGCCCTCGACGACGTTGCCCGCGACGTGCCAGGAGCCGCCGCGGTCGGGCGAGACGATGACGGGGGCGACCTCGGCGAGGGTGTTCGGGCCCGGCTTGTAGTAGTTGGCGACCATGTTGACGCCGTCGGCCCACTCACCGCCGTAGCAGGAGGTGTAGCCGTGGTTGTAGATGACGTTGTTGCGGTGGTCGACGCGCTGGGCGACGTCCTCGACGAAGCTGAACCGGGGGTTGCGGCCGCCCTGGTGGGCGAGGAGGTTGTGGTGGTAGGTGACGTTGTCGCCGCCCCACAGGCCGCCGTAACCGTGCAGGCCCTTCTCGTGGGCGGAGAGCGCCAGGCCCTCGGAGACGATGCACCACTGCATCGTGAAGTTCTCGTTGCCGTACGGGGAGCAGACCTCGTCGACCGCCCAGCTGAACGAGCAGTGGTCGATGATGACGTTGCGGCAGCGTTCCATGCCGAAGGTGTCGATGGGGGTGCCGAGGGTGTCCGTGCCGCGGAACCGCAGGTGCCGCAGGATGATGTTCTCGACGTCCTTGGCCTTGGTCTCGTTGCCGATGACGCAGATGCCGTCTCCGGGGGCGGATTCCCCGGCGATGGTGAGGTTCGAGCCGAAGATGTCGAGGCCGCCTTCGAGCACGATGTTGCCCGAGACGCGGAAGACGATCGTGCGGTCGCTGCCGGAGACCGCCTCGCGCAGCGACCCCGGCCCCGCGTCGGCGAGGGTGGTGACCTCGTAGACCTCGCCGCCGCGTCCCCCGGTGGCGTACCGGCCGCCGCCTTCCGCGCCCGGGAAGGCGAGGACGCCCGCGGCGGCGTCGGCCGCCGCGGCCAGCTTCTCGGCGGCCCGCGCGGACGGCGTGTGCAGGGTGGCGGCGCCGATGAGCGCCCCGGCGCCCACGACGAAGGCGCGGCGGCCCAGGGATCTGCCGTCGGCGGTGGTGTGTCCGTTGACTCGCTCCATGCCGTGTCTCTCCTAGGGGAAGGGCTCAGGGCTGGTCGGCGCAGCGCACGTCGAGGTCCCAGAGGATGACGTCGAGGGCGTGCGGGCTGATGGTGTGCTCGCCGTGGGTGGCGTCGTCGAGGAGCTCCCAGTGGCCGTTGCCGATGACCTCGATCCGGTGGCGCACCACGGGTGCGTAGGCGCGGTGGGCCACGCCGTTGAAGCAGCAGGCGTCGAACCGGTTGAGGATCTGGAGCTGGCTCCGGTGCTCGCCGACCGCGGCCAGCGCGTACAGGTCGGGGAAGTCGCTGATGCCGTAGAAGACGGGGTGGCGGTCCAGGCGCTGCTCCCAGTCGCCGGTGGTGGGGCTCGGCTTGGGCGGTGCGGAGCGCAGGAAGAACGGCAGCGAGCCGGCCGTCGGGTAGCTGCGGGTGACGCGCGGGTCGAGCGCCGGGTAGACGGTGGTGGCCCAGCCGCCGCCGGAGAGCCCGATCATCTGGAGGGACGGTGGCCGGTACGTCCGCTGTACGTGGTTGACGGCGACCGCGAGGGGCTCCAGGAAGAACCGGAGGGTGGAGAACGCGGCGGTCTCCCAGGGGCCGAGGTCGTTGTGGTTCTCCAGGGTCACCGTGGTGTCCGGGTCGGTGGGGCTGCGCAGGGTCTTCGGGTTCCAGTGGTAGAGCGGCATCGCGCAGAGCAGCACGCCGTAACCGGCGTCGAGGAGCGCCTGCGCGGTGCGCAGCATCGTCTCCGGTGTCTCGCCGTGGCCGTTGTGGTAGAGGGCGAAGCGGCCGTGGGCGGCGGGCCAGCGCGGCAGCAGCAGGTAGGACACGGAGCGCAGGCCGTAGGGGAGGGTCACGGTGAGCCGGTCGGTGCGGCGGACGCCGGTGAAGGCGGGCAGCTCGGGTGCGGTGACGTCCCGTTCGACGTCGGGCAGGGTGTCGGGGAGCCGTCCGCCGGCGGACTTCCACACCTCGGCGACGAGCCGTTCCCGCAGGCGGGCGGTGTCCGCCTCGGTGTGCACGGTCATGAGCTGTTCGACGTCGACGCCGACGGCCTGCTGGGGCAGGGCGCGGTAGTCGACGCTGTGGGCCGCGGCCGCCTCCCGGTCGACGGGTGCGACGGGACGGGGCCGCGCGGGCGGGCGTCCGGCCCCGGTGCCCGGTCGGGCGGACGCCGTGCCGGGGCCCCCGAGCGCGGTGGCGGCCGCGGTGGCTCCGGCGGTTCCCAGCAGTCCTCTGCGGCTGATGACGGACATGGACGGCCCCTTCAGTCGTCGCGGTCGTGGTCGTGTCCGGTGTCCGGGGACGGGTCCCAGCCGGCCAGCAGCCGGGCCGGGTCGCGCCATTCGCGCGCCTCGGCGGCGGACAGCTGCCGCGAGCAGGGCAGCCGCGCGCCGGTGTCCACGGGTGTCCCGGCCAGATCCGTGCTGCCGTACTCCCAGAAGCGCAGGTCCTGTCCGGTCGAGCAGTCGAAGCCGGTCAGGCCCCAGCCGACGGGCGCCACGTGGGTGTCCATGGCGGTGTCGAGGAAGACCGCCTGGCTGGCCGGGAAGCGGCTGTCGATGCGGCTGAGCAGCACGCTGCCGTCCGCGACGGAGTCCGCGCGGGTGAGCCGGGTGTCGACGAGGACGGCGCCGGGCGCCCCGGCGGCGTTGCGGATCTGGCTGATGTAGCCGATGTCCAGCGACCTCAGTTCGGAGTCGCGGACGTAGACGCCGCCGGTCCCCCAGAGGAAGTCGACGTCGCCCTCGACGTAGGAGCCGGTGACGTACGCCCGTCCCTGGAGCCGCAGGCTGTCCTGGAAACTGACGACGCGCACGTGGTCCAGGACGATCCGGTCGCCGTTGCCCCGGAACGCCTCGGCCTGGGAGCCGCCCTCCGGGGTGAGGTTGTGGACGGTGACGTCGCGCAGCCGGAAGTCGTCCGCGTCGACGCCGAACGCGGCCCGCCAGCAGTTGAACCGGTCCGGTTCGGGCAGCACCCGGCGCGGGCAGTAGCTCTGCTCGGGCGGCACCCCGGCCATCGCGGAGTCGCCGTTGAGCAGGTTGTTGTTGGGGTAGCCGATGACGGTACGGGACGCCCCGGCGCCCCGGATGCTCACGTGCGGCCGGTCCGGGCCGACGTAGACGATCTCCCGGTACGTGCCGGGGGCCACGTCGATGCGGACCTCGTGGCGGTTGCCCTCGGGTACGGAGTCGACGGCGCCCTGCACGGTGCAGAAGTCTCCACCGCCGCGCGCGTCGACGCGCAGGTCGCGGGTGCCGGGGCGGGGTCCGTCGGCGGTCCGGAAGCGCCAGGCGTGCGGCGAGGCGATGCCGGGGTGGCCCCGGAAGAAGCCCGGGTCCACGGTGACGTAGTACCGCTCCCCCGGCTCCAGGGTGCGGTGCAGCAGGACCGTGGCGGTGCGGCCGGTGACGACGACCGGTTCGTAGGTCCAGCGGTGCGGCTCGCCGAAGTCGGAGCGGGCGCCGCCGATCAGGCGCCGGTACGTCGCCGGGTCGGCGAGGTCGACGGTGTCCACGGCGCTGCCGTCGGCGGCGCGGCGCACCGTCAGACGTCCCTCGGTGCCGAGGGTGACGTCGGCGGCGAAGCGCAGGCGAAGGGGGGTGTCGGCGCAGACCGCCGACGCGGTGCCGTTCGGGCCGAGCGCCACCGTCGCCCCGTCCGCCGCCGACGCGGGCGGGGCGACGGCCGCGGAGGCGAGCAGCACGGCGAGGGCCGGCCCCGCGCGCAGCAAGGGGCGCAGCTGCGGCGGCAAGAACGACAAGAGCGCGGTGAGCTGACGAGCCATCGATCGCATGGGAACCGACTCCTCCGGCATACCTATGGCATGCCAGCGATGGAAGCACATGAGTCACTCCCTGAACACCCCTCCGGCACGAACCGGCAGACACGTCGCCGACCAGTGGCATACCATGGGCCGGACGAGTGAACCGAACGGTACGGTGGCCCGGACAGCAGTCGCGGAGTGCCAGGAGGACGGCATGACCCCACCGAAAGCGGCATCGGCCCGGCCGGAGCCGGCCTCGCCGTCGACCTCTTCGTCGACCTCGCCGGCGTCCGAGGAGAGCCTGGAGACACAGGCCCGCAAGGCGCTGGTGGACTGGCTGACGAAGGAGCACCCCGCGCCCGGACAGCCCGTCCCCGTACGGGAGTTCGCGCGGCGCCTCGGCATGAGCCGTACCCCGGTGCGCAGCGCGGTCGGCCGTCTTTACGAGCGCGGTCTGCTGGCCTACGATCCCGTCGCCGGCTTCACCGTGGCCATCCCCTCGCTCTCCAGTATCTACGAACTCTTCGAGCTGCGGCTGATGCTGGAGTCGCACGCCCTCCGGCTGTTCGCCGAGCGCACCGACCGGGAGCCGCCGGCCCGGCTGCGGGAACTGGTGGACGAGGCCGACGAGCTGGCCCGGGAGTCGGTCGCGGACCACACCCGGTACATCGACTTCCGGGAGAACGACAGCCGCTTCCACCGCGCCATGGTGGAACTGGGCGGTCTCCCCCGGCTGCTGGAACTCCACGACGACCTGCACCTGAGCATCCACGTGACCCGGACCGGCATGGAGGCCCCCATCACCGCGGCGCGGCTGAACACCGCCGTCGCGGAGCACCGGGCCGTGGTCGACGCGCTGGAGCGCGGCGACCGGCAGGCGGCCCGGGACCTGCTGGAGGCCCACATCCTGCGCGTGCGCGACCAGACCATCGCCTTTCTCGCCCGGCCCACCATCTGAGGGCCCATCTCCCAGGGGAGAGCCATGTCGGGACCCGCGGTACCCACCAGCGCCGCGCACACCGCCCACCGTCCACCGCACCTGGAGAACACCGAGCTGACCGGCGGCCCGTGGCGCCGCTGGCGGGACGTCAACCGCGCCGTGAGCCTGCCGCTGGCCCGCGCCTGGCTGGAGCGGTCCGGCAACCTGGACAACCTGCGGACCGCCGCCGGGGAGGGCGACGCGCCCTACCGGGGCCCGGTGTACATGGACTCCGACGTGTACAAGGTCCTGGAGTCGGCGGCGTGGGAGCTGCGGTACGCGGCCGACCCCGGGCTCGCGGAGTTCGTCGAGGACACGGTCGGGTTGCTGGAGCGCGCCCAGGGGGACGACGGGTACCTCGACTCGCACTACCAGGTGGCGAAGCCGGGCGAGCGCTACACCCGGCTGGTCGACAGCCACGAACTGTACTGCGCGGGCCATCTGGCGCAGGCCGCGGTGGCCGCGCACCGCGCCGGACTCGGCGCCGCTCCCCGGCTGCTGGGAGTGGCGGAGCGGTTCGCCCGGCATCTCGCCGAGGTCTTCCTGGACGACGGCGAGGGGCCCGGCCTCGACGGTCACCCCGGGATCGAGACGGCGCTGGTGGAGCTGTACCGGGTGGCGGGCGAGGAGCGTCATCTCGCGCTGGCGTCCGCCCTGGTGGAGCGGCGCGGGCGCGGCCTGGTCGGCCCGCACAGGCACGGCGCGCGGCACCGCCAGGACCATCTCCCGGTGCGCGAGGCGCCCGCCGTCACCGGGCACGCGGTGCGCTCGCTCTACCTGGAGGCGGGGATCGTCGACGTCGCCGCGGAGACCGGTGACACCACCCTGCTCCGGACGTCCGCGCGGCGCTGGGCGGACATGGTCGCCACCCGGACCTCGCTCACCGGCGGCCTCGGTTCGCGGCAGGTCGGCGAGGTCTTCGGCGAGCGCTACGAACTGCCGCCCGACCTGTCCTACAACGAGACCTGCGCGTCGGCGGCGAGCATCCAGTGGAGCTGGCGGCTGCTGCTGGCCACCGGGCACACCCGGTACGCCGACCTGATCGAGCGGACCCTGTACAACGCCTTCGCCGCGGCCCGTTCCGCCGACGGCCGCACCTACTACAAGGGCAACCCGCTCCAGCGACGCCCCGACCACGCCGAGGCGGTCGGTGACCCGCGCTGCCGCGACGCGTGGTTCTTCTCGGCCTGCTGCCCGCCGGCCGTGACGCGGCTGGTCGCCTCTCTGGAGCACTACGCCCTCACCGCCTCCGGGCACGCCGGTGTGCCCACCCTCCACCTCCAGCAGTACGCCCCGCTGACCCTGACCGCGCGGCTGGCCGGCGGCCGGGTGGGGCTCAGGACCGAGACCGACTACCCCTGGCGGGGCGAGGTCGCGGTCACCGTCACCGAGACACCCGAGGAGCCCTGGGCGCTCGCCCTGCGCGTGCCGCCGTGGAGCACCCGCACCTTCCTGGACACACCGGAGGGCAAGGACCTCGCCGTCACCCCCGACCCGGACGGGTACGCGGTGGTACGGCGGACCTGGCGGCCCGGCGACACCGTGACCCTGCGGCTCGACATGACGCCCCGGCTGACCCTGCCGCACCCGCGGATCGACGCCGTGCGCGGCTGCGCGGCCGTCGAACGGGGCCCGCTCGTCTACTGCTTCGAGCAGGCGGACCAGCCCGACGGTGTCGCCGTGGACGACCTCGCGCTCCCCCGGGACGCCGTCTTCGAGGAGGTCGCGCACACCGACCTCGACGGCCTCGGCCCCACCGTGACGCTGCGGACCCGGGCGGCGGCCGTGACCGGTGCGCACGAGGCGGGGCTGCCGTACCGCACGCTCGGCGGGCCGCACGCCGACGACACCCGCGGGGCGGTGACCGCCACCGCGGTGCCCTACTTCCAGTGGGACAACCGCGGTGACGGGGCGATGCGGGTGTGGACGCCGCTCATCGACGGCTGACGTCGGGTGTGAGCCGGTACCGGCCGCCCTCGCGCGTGGTGAAGGACACCACGTTCTCCTCGGGGCGGTCGGCGTCGGCGCCCCGGACGTCCACCCGGTGCGGGGTACGCACCCGTACCGGGTTGCCCAGCAGCGAGTGGATCTCGGCGTGCGTGACGCCGTCGGCCGTCCAGGCCAGGTCGACCTCGAAGCCGCCGCGGGCCCGCAGCCCCCGGAAGGAGCCGGTGGGCCAGGCGTCCGGGAGCGCGGGGAGCAGCTCGATCTCTCCGGCGTGGCTCTGGAGCAGCATCTCGGTGATGCCGGAGACACCGCCGAAGTTGCCGTCGATCTGGAAGGGCGGGTGCAGGTCGAAGAGGTTGGGCGCGGTGCGGGCCGGGGTGAGCAGGTCGGCCAGGTGCTTGTAGGCGCGGGCGGGGTCCAGCAGCCGCGCCCACATGTTGATCTTCCAGGCGAGGGACCAGCCCTGCCCGGCCGTGCCGCGCAGCTCCAGGCTCTTCACGGCCGCCGCCGCCAGGTCGGGGGTGGTGCGGGGGTTGATCTGCGCGCTCGGGAACACACCGTAGAGGTGGGAGACGTGGCGGCTGCGGACCAGCGCCGCCTCCTCCCAGTCCTCCAGCCACTCCTGGATCTGCCCGAGGTAGCCGATCCGGGTGGGGGCGAGGCGGTCGCGGACCTCCGTGACGCGTTCGACGAGCCCGGCGTCCTTGTGCAGCACCTTCGCGGCCTGCCGGTAGGCGTCGAAGAGATCCCGCAGCAGTTGCATGTCCATGGTGGGGCCGGCGCAGATGCTGACGCTCTCGCCCTCGTCCTGGTGGTGGGTGACCTCCGGTGACTGGGAGGGGTTGGTGACCAGGAAGCCGGTCCTGGCGTCGGCCTGGAGGGTGTCGAGGAAGAACTCCACCGCGCCCTTGATCACCGGGTAGTTGCGGCGCAGGGCGGCGGTGTCGCCGGTGAACTGGTAGTGGTCCCAGAGCATGACGCAGAGCCAGGCGCCGCCGGTCGGCCACATGCCGTACTGGGCGGCGTCGACCGGGGCGGTCCCCCGCCAGCCGTCGGTGTTGTGGTGCAGCACCCAGCCCGGCGCGTCGTACAGGGCCTTCGCGGTGCGGGCGCCGGACTCGGCGAGTTCGTGGACCATCTCGACGGCCGGGTCCCAGCACTCGGCGAGGTTGCCGGGGCCGGCCGGCCAGTAGTTCATCTCGAAGTTGATGTTGACGGTGTACTTGGACTCCCAGGCCGGGTTGAGGCTGTCGTTCCACAGGCCCTGGAGGTTGGCCGGCTGGCCCGGCGAGCGGGAACAGGAGGCCAGCAGGTAGCGGCCGTACTGGTAGTAGACCGCGGCGAGCTGGGGGTCCTTGCCGTCGGCGAAGAGCGGGATGCGCTCGTCGGTGGGGAGGGCGGTGCGCTCGGACGGGCCGAGGTCGAGGGCGACCCGGTCGAAGAGCCGCCGGTGGTCGGCGACATGCCGGGCGCGCGCTTGCGCGTACGGTCTGCGCGCGGCCGGTTCGAGGTGGCGGCGGGCGCGGTCCTCCTCGTCGGCGTCGGCGTCGAGGTAGCTGCGGTAGCTGGTGGCGAGGGAGACGGTGAGGGTGACGGCGTCGGCGCCCTCGACGGTCAGTGTGCCCTGGTCGGTGCGGACCGTGCCGCCCTCGGCGCGGGCGCGGGCGAGCGCGCGGAAGCGCACCGAGCCGGGCAGGCCGTACCAGTCGCCGCTGATCCCGTCGAGGGCGACGGTGTGTCCGTCGACGGTGGAGTCGCCGCCCCGCTGGGGTGTGGTGAAGCGGGCGGTGAAGGTGACGGCGCCGGGGGTGTCGGCGGTCAGCCGGACGGTGATGACCTGGTCAGGGGCGCTGGCGAGGACCTCGCGGGTGTGCCGGACGCCGCCGCGGGTGTAGGCGGTGCGGGCGATCGCGGTGGTGAGGTCGAGTTCCCGCTCGTAGCCGGTGACCTCGCCGGTGTCGGGGAAGGTGAGCTGGAGGTCGCCGAGCACCTGGTAGGCGACCTGTTCGGAGGGGGCGCCGATGAAACTGCTGTCGATGAGCCGCTGGGCCTGGTTCCACTTCTCCTCGACCACCAGGCGGCGGATCGTGTCGAGGTGGTTCACGGCGTCGGGGCGGGCGTAGTCGTGCGGTCCGCCGGCCCAGAGGCTGTCCTCGTTGAGCTGAAGCCGTTCGGTGTCCGTCCCGCCGAACACCATGGCGCCGATCCGGCCGTTGCCGACGGGCAGTGCCTCCAGCCACTCCGCGGCGGGGGCCCGGTACCAGAGGCGCAGGGGGTTGTCCCCGGTCGTCACCGCCGCCGCGGTACCGTCCGCCTCTCGTGGTGCGGCCTGCGCGGCGCCGGTGCTCAGCGCGGTCGCCGCGGCGGACGCTCCGGCCGCGGCCAGGACGTGCCGGCGTGACAGCTCGGACATGGGGGTGCCTCCAGGTGGTCGGGGGGGACGGGCGGCTGCGGGCGGGGACGGCGGCGCGCCCGTGGAGGTGCGCGCCGCCGTCCCGGTCGTCCGGCTTACTGGGTGTCGCCCTCGGGCAGCGGGTAGGGGAAGGCGTCGGTGACGCCGATCTTGTCGTACTCCATCCGGGAGGCGTCGAAGCCGTCCTCCCAGTTGGCGTTCGCCACCTCGTTGCACTGGTAGCTCTGGTAGGACTGGTCGGTGGTCCTGCCGACCTCGATGTCGGCGAAGCTGAAGCCGCAGCCACCGGCGTCCATGTGCACGCCGCGGGTGCCGCTGTCGGGCATGGAGCTGTCCGGGATCACGTCGCCGATGACGACCTGGCGGACGTGGTTGTCGACGGTGTGCGGTTCGAAGTTGTCGACGCCGTAGGTGTAGAAGGCGCCCATGTCACCGCTGTCCAGCCCGGCCTCGTCGATGCGCAGGTACTCGAAGGTGTTGTCGTGGGCGTAGTTGTCGGTGCGCTCCACCTCGGGGCGGACTTCGAGGCTGATGCCGTAGCGGGCGCTGTGCTTGATGTGGCTGTGACTGACGGTGTTGTGGCCGGTGTTCTGCAACTCGATGCCGGAGGCGTCACCGGGGACCAGTTCGCCGTAGTGGGTGATGTAGTTGTTGGTCAGGGTGTGGCCGTTCGAGGTGTTGCCCTCGCCCGGGTACGGTCCCTCGACCTTGATGCCGTCGGCGCCGATGTTCTCCAGCAGGCTGTCGCGGACGGTGAGCCGGTCGTTGGCGAACAGGGCGTACACGGCGTGGTAGCCGGTGTCGGACATGTGCAGCCGGGAGAGGGTGACGTCGGCGCTGTTGGTGACGGTGACGGCGCCGAAGCGGTTGCGGGGCAGTTCGATCTGCCGGTCGTACTCCGGGTACTTGTGGGCGACGCCGGAGTCGCCGTCGCTGATCCAGCCGTAGCGGTACCAGTCGACGAAGTCGGTGTACTGGAGGGAGAGTCCGTCGAGGGTGACGTTCTCCACGCGCCGGTCCGGGGAGACACCTGCCAGGTTGAACAGCGTCTTTACCGTCGGGCGCAGCAAGGTGACGTCGTCGATGTCACCGCGCGGCTTGTAGTAGAGCTGGCCCTTCTTGAAGTCCATGTAGTACTCGCCGGCCTGGTCCAGGAAGTCCAGCGAGTTCTGGAGGAAGTAGCGGGAGCCGCCCCGGGAGTTGATGAGGGCGTAGCGGGTCCAGTACTTCAGGGTCATCTGGTTCTTGGCGGCGTTCCAGTCCCGGATCGGGACGGTGTCGGTGAACCAGCTCCAGCTGCCGCCGGACCAGATCACCGCCTGGGCGTTGCTGAGGTCCCAGTTCGCGTCCCACTCACCGGGGTTGGAATACAGCCACTGGCGGACGGCCTCCTTCTCCGGCTCCTTGAGGACGGAGGTCAGGTACGGGGCCCACTCGTCGTCGGACTTGCGGTTCGGGTAACGGGCGGTGGTGGCGCGCTCGCCGTCCTCGAAGAGGGTGTAGAAGGGCTGGTCGGTGCCGACGTCGGCGCGGTAGATGCCGTCCTTGTACTCGCTCCAGCCGGTGACCGGCTCCGCGCCCGTGACGCGGGCCTTGCCGGGGCCGTCGTAGGAGCGGTAGACGACCTGGTGGCCGTCGGCGCCGGAGTCGCGGTCGTCGAGGTCGACGGTGCGGTTCAGCGGGTAGTCGCCGGCCCGCAGGTTGACGTTGATGTCGCAGCGCATCCGGCCGGGGCGGTTCAGGCCCTTGGCGCGGATGTGGTCGCGGGCGCCCTCGACGGTCTTGAAGGGCCGGCTCTTCGTACCCTTGGCCTTGTCGTTCCCGTCGGGTGACACGAACAGTTCGGTGGCGGTGCAGCCGGCCTGCTTCGCGGTCGCGTCCGGGGCGTCGAGCGTCGCGCCGGCGACCAGCAGGGCACCGGCGGCCAGCAGCAGCGGAAGTCTCGACCTTCGTCGTCTGGAGGGGATGAGGGACACGGGATCTCCTTGCCGCGAGGGTGTGGGTACGCGTCGTTCGGCCCGTGGAACGGTGGGCGGGTACGAGTACGGGAGTACGGGAAACGGGGTGCGGTGACATGACAGGGCGGCGCGCCGCGTCCGGGGCCCGGTCCGGCAGCAACGGACCGACTGTGGCCTCATGGCCGGGGACGTCCCCGCGGCCCGCGCGGCACTCTCCGCACGATCTAGTGGGTCACCGATCGAGCACCGATAGTTAATATGTTCGCGCCGAGGTGCCGTCAATACGTCGACGAGAACGAAAAGTTGCTGACTTCGCGACGACGCCCCTCGGACCGTCTGAGTCACAAGTCCACTCATCCCTGGAGGGGCGGCGCCATGCCCGTTCCCGAAGTTCCCGCGTTTCCGCAGCTGAGCGAGGAGGAGCGGGCCGTCCTCGCCGACCTCACGGGGGAGCCGTCCGGGCCGATGCGGCTGCGCGGCCGGATCGTCCTCGCCTGTGCCGAAGGGCTGACCGTCGCGGAGGCCGCCCGGCGGCTCCGGGTCAGTCCGGCCACGGTGGCCAAGTGGCGCGAGCGCTATCTGCGCGGCGGAGCGGCCGGGCTGCGCGACGCGCCCCGCTCGGGCCGGCCGCG
>NZ_JAVRHI010000117.1:0-6568 GCF_034105845.1 Streptomyces sp. CRN 30
CCAGTTCGGCGGCGAGTTCGCGCGCGCCGGGCGCGTCGGCGCCGCGCCGTCCGGCGAGCACCAGGTGCCGTACGCCGTGCCCGGCGACGAGGTGGCGGGCGAGGACGGCGCCCAGCCCGCCGGTGCCGCCGGTGACGACGACGGTGCCGTCCGGGTTCCAGGGGGTGGCCGCGGTGTCGTCGGCGCCGGGGCGGACGCGGGTCAGCCGGGCGCCCAGGACCGCGCCGTCACGGACGGCGGTCTGCGGCTCGTCGGCGGTCAGCGCGGCGGCGAACCCGGTGGCGGCGTCGTCGCCGTCGGGGTCGAGGTCGAGCAGGCCGAAGCGGTGCGGGTGTTCGGCCTGGGCCGCGCGGACCAGGCCCCAGACGGCGGCGGCGGCCGGGTCGGTGACGCCGCTGTCGCCCGCGGCGACCGCGCCCCGGGTGACGAACACCAGCCGGGAGCCGGTGCGGGAGTCGTCGGCGAGCCACTCCTGGAGCTGCCCCAGGACGCGGGCGGTGAGGGTGTGCGCGACGGCGGGCACGTCGTCGTCGCCGGTACCGGCGACGGGGGCCAGGACCAGCGAGGGGGCGTCCGCGTCGGTGTCCCCGGCGCCGACGGCGGTGACCTCGGCGCCGGCGGCCGTCAGGGCGGCGCTCAGCGCGAACGGGTCGGTGCCGAGCAGGCCGACGGTGCCGGGCAGGGTGCCGTCGGCGGTGACGCGGGCGAAGTCGAGGGCGAACAGGGCGTCGCGCGTCGGCGCGGTCGCGGCGGTACTCCCCGCGTCACGCGCCGACCGCAGCACCAGGGAGCCGACGGAGGCGACGGGCGCGCCGGTGGTGTCGGCGACGGCCAGGGCGACGGCGTCGTCACCGGCGGGTGTGAGGCGGACCCGGGCCTCGGTGGCGCCGGTCGCGTGCAGGGTGACGTCCTGCCAGGCGAACGGCAGCCCGCCGCGGGCGTCCTCGCCGAGCGGGGCGAGGGCGGTGGCGTGCAGGGCGGCGTCGAGCAGCGCCGGGTGCAGGCCGAAGCCGGGGGCGTCGCCGGCGGGTCCGGCGTCGAGGGCGACCTCGGCGAAGGTCTCCTCGCCGCGCCGCCAGACGGCGCGCAGGCCGCGGAAGGCGGGGCCGTAGGAGAAACCGGCGGCGGCCAGGCCGTCGTAGAACCCGTCGAGGTCGACGGCCTCGGCGTCGGCGGGCGGCCAGACGGCGGCGTCGAACTCCTCGGCGCGGTGGGCGCCGGAGGCGAGGGTGCCGGCGGCGTGCTGGGTCCAGGGCAGCTCGTCGTCGCCGTCGGGGCGGGAGTACAGGGTCAGGGCGCGGCGGCCGGTCTCGTCGGGACTGCCGATCCACACCTGGACCTGGACGCCGCCGTCCTCGGGCAGCGCGAGCGGGGCGGCGAGGGTGAGGTCCTCGACGCGGTCGCAGCCGACCTCGTCGCCGGCCCGGACGGCCAGCTCCAGGAAGGCGGTGCCGGCCAGCAGCACGGTGCCGCCGACGGCGTGGTCGGCGAGCCAGGGGTGGGTGCGCACCGAGAGGCGGCCGGTGAGGAGGGTGCCGTCGGAGTTGGCGAGGGTGACGGCGGCGGCGAGCAGCGGGTGGTGGGCGGCGCCGAGGCCCGCGGAGCGCATGTCGCCGGTGAGGCCCGTGACGCCCTTGGGCCAGAACCGGCGGTGCTGGAAGGCGTAGGTGGGCAGGTCGGTGCGGCGGGCGCCGGTGGACTCGAAGAAGCGGTCCCAGCGCAGGGGGACGCCGCGCAGGTGCAGGCCGGTCGCGGTCTCGGTGAGGGCGGTCTCCTCGGCGCGGTCCTTGCGCAGTGCGGGCAGGACGGCGGCGCGGTCGTCACCGGCGGCGTCGAGGACGCTGCGGGTGAGGGCGGCGAGGGTGGCGTCGGGGCCGAGTTCGAGGAAGACACCGGTGCCGTGCCCGGCGAGCCAGGAGACGCCGTCGGCGAAGCGCACGGCGTGGCGGACGTGGTCGGCCCAGTAGTCGGCGGAGGTGAGCTGCTCGACGGTGGCGGGCGCGCCGGTCAGGTTGGAGACGACCGGAATGGTGGGCGCCTGCGGGGAGAGCCCGGCGACGACCGCCCGGAACTCGTCCAGCATCGGCTCCATCAGTGGCGAGTGGAACGCGTGCGAGACGCGCAGCCGCCGGGTGCGGCGGCCGAGGGCGGCGATCCGCGCGGCGATCTCCTCCACCGCGTCCTCGGCGCCCGCGACGACCACGGCAGAGGGGCCGTTGACTGCGGCGACGGAGACCTGTCCGGCGTGCTCGGCGACGAGCGGCGCGACCTCGTCCTCGGCGGCCTCCAGGGACACCATGGCGCCGCCCTCGGGCAGCGCCTGCATGAGCCGGCCGCGCGCCAGGACGAGGGTGCAGGCGTCCTCCAGCGAGAACACCCCGGCGACGTGGGCGGCGGCGATCTCGCCGACGGAGTGGCCGGTGAGGTGGTCCGGGGTGACGCCCCAGGACTCGACCAGCCGGTACAGGGCCACTTCGAGGGCGAAGAGGGCGGGCTGCGCGTACCCGGTGCGGTGCAGCAGCCCGGCGTCCTCGCTGCCCTCCTCGGCGAGGAGGAGGGGGCGCAGCGGCCGGTCGAGCCCGGCGTCCAGGTGGCCGAGGACCTCGTCGAGGGCGCGGGCGAACACGGGGAAGCGGGCGTACAGTTCGCGGCCCATGCCGGGGCGCTGGGAGCCCTGGCCGGAGAAGAGCACGGCGAGCTTGGTGCGGCCGCGCAGCTGGTGGGTGGTGACGCCGGGGGCGTCCTCGCCCGCGGCGAGCAGGGTGAGGGCGGCGACGGCGGCGTCCCGGTCGGCGGCGGTGAACGCCGCCCGGTGCTCCAGCGCGGAGCGGGTGGTGGCCAGGGCGTGGGAGACGTCCAGGGCGGGCAGGTCGGGGCGGGCGGCCAGGTGGTCGAGGAGCCGGGCGGCCTGGGCGCGCAGCGCGTCGGCGGTGCGGCCGGACAGCAGCCAGGGCAGGGTGCCGGCGGTGACGGCGGGGGTGTCGGCCGTGTCCTCGGCGGGCGCCTCCTGCGGGGCTTCCTCGATGATGACGTGCGCGTTGGTGCCGGACAGGCCGAAGGAGGAGATGCCCGCGCGGCGCGGGGCGTCCTCGCGGCGCGGCCACGGCGCGGGCTCGGTGAGCAGCTTCACGGCGCCCGCCGACCAGTCGACGTGGGTGGACGGCTCGTCCACGTGCAGGGTCCGGGGCAGCAGGTCGTGGCGCATCGCCATGACCATCTTGATGATGCCGGCGACGCCCGCGGCGGCCTGCGTGTGGCTGATGTTGGACTTCACCGAGCCGAGCAGCAGGGGTCGTTCGGGGTCGTGCCCCTGGCCGTACGTCGCGAGCAGCGCTTGCGCCTCGACGGGGTCGCCGAGGACGGTGCCGGTGCCGTGCGCCTCGACCGCGTCGACGTCGGCGGCGGTGAGCCGGGCGTTGACCAGGGCGGACTCGATGACGCGCTGCTGGGAGGGGCCGTTGGGGGCGGTCAGGCCGTTGGAGGCGCCGTCCTGGTTGACGGCGGAACCGCGGACCACGGCCAGTACCTGGTGGCCGTTGCGGCGGGCCTCGGAGAGCCGCTCCAGGACGAGGACGCCGACGCCCTCGGACCAGCCGGTGCCGTCGGCGGCGTCGGCGAAGGACTTGCAGCGGCCGTCGCCGGCCAGGCCGCCCTGCCGGGCGAACTCGACGAAGGTGGTGGGGCTCGCCATCACGGTGACACCCGCGGCCAGCGCCATCGAGCACTCCCCCGCGCGCAGCGACTGCGCGGCCAGGTGCAGGGCGACGAGGGAGGAGGAGCAGGCGGTGTCGACGGTCACGGCCGGACCGACGGCGCCGAAGAAGTACGACAGGCGCCCCGACAGGATGCTGGTGGCGTTGCCGGTGAGCTGGAAGCCCTGCACGTCGTCGTCGGGGCCGACCCGGTAGTCCTGCGGCATGGCGCCGACGAACATGCCGGTACGGCTGCCGCGGATGCCGGCGGGGTCGATGCCGGCCCGCTCGAACGCCTCCCAGCCGGTCTCCAGGAGCAGCCGCTGCTGCGGGTCCATGGACAGCGCCTCGCGGGGCGAGATGCCGAAGAAGTCCGGGTCGAAGGCGGGCGCGTCGTGCAGGAAGCCGCCCCGGAAGTCGGCGGGGCCGTCCCCGACGGCCGCCTCCCAGCCGCGGTCCCCGGGCATGCCGGTGATGCCGTTCTCCCCGGCGACCAGCATCCGCCACAGGTCCTCGGGGCTGCTGACGTCACCGGGGTAGCGGCAGCTCATGCCGACGATCGCGATGGGTTCGGTGGCCGCGGCCTCCAGCTCGCTCACCCGCTGCCGCGAACGCTTCAGATCGGCGCTCGCCCGCTTGAGGTAGTCCCGGAGCTTCTGTTCCTTGTCCATTATCAACGCAACCCATCTGCAAGAAGACCGGCGGACAGCTGGTGGTCCGGCGTGGACACCGGGCGCCCGGGGCGGCTGGGCGCCGGGCCGGCCGAGGTGTCCTTGGGGAGGAGAACTGTCGGTGGGGGCGGGAGCGGGGTGGCCCGCCGGAGTCGGTGTGTCACACGCGTGCGGATCCGGCCCGGACTAGGCGTCGGGGCGGGGGGATGACGGCGGATCCCCGGCACGCGGGCGGCCGGGAGACGCACCGGCCGACCTCTTGGAGCACACGCCGGGGGCGCGTGCCGTGCACACAGTTCCGCAGATCATGGCCTCAGTCTGCGGGCGCGGAGCTTTGGAAATCCCTAGTGTGTGCGGGCCGTGCGCGGACCGTCGGCCCGCGGGACGCGGGCAGCGCGAAGGCCCGGCCGTACGGGTCCGGCCGGGCCCCAAGGGATACGTCGATGTCTACCGGCTACCGGCTACCGGCTACCGGCTACCGGCTACCGGCTACCAACTGCTGCTGGACAGCAGCCTGCTGTAGTCCCGCTCGCGGGACGCCTGCCGCAGGTCCGACTCGACCATCATGCGCATCAGCTGCTCGAAGTCGACCTCGGGCTCCCAGTCGAGCTCGCGGCGGGCGTTGCCGGAGTCGGCGCAGAGGGTCTCCACCTCGGCGGGGCGCACCAGGTTCGGGTCGACCACGACGTGCTCCTCCCAGTCGAGGCCCACGTGCTCGAACGCGATCCGGGCGGCGTCCCGGACCGTGTGCATGGCGCCGGTCCCGACGACGTAGTCGCCCGGCTCGTCCTGCTGGAGCATCAGGTGCATGGCGCGGACGTAGTCCCCGGCGAAGCCCCAGTCGCGCTCGGCGTCGAGGTTGCCGAGGCTCATCTTGTCCATCAGGCCGAGCTTGATCTGCGCGACCGCCAGGGAGATCTTGCGGGTCACGAACTCGGCGCCGCGGCGCGGCGACTCGTGGTTGAACAGGATGCCGGAGACGCCGTACATCCCGTAGGACTCACGGTAGTTCTGGGTGATGTAGTGCCCGAACGCCTTGGCCACGCCGTAGGGGCTGCGCGGGTGGAACGGCGTGTTCTCCCGCTGCGGGCTCTCCGCCACCTTGCCGAACATCTCGGAGGAGGAGGCCTGGTAGAAGCGGATCTGGCCGCGGGGCGCGCCGCCGGAGGACTTGCCGAGGCCCTGCACGATGCGGACCGCCTCCAGCATGCGCAGCACACCGGTGCCGTTCACCTCGGTGACCAGTTCCGGCTGCTGCCAGGACATGGGCACGAACGAGATGGCGCCCAGGTTGTAGACCTCGTCGGGCTGGACCAGGTCGACCGCCGACACCAGGCTGCCCTGGTCCATGAGGTCGCCGTCCACGAAGTTCAGTTCCGGGATCAGCTTCGCGATGCGGTCCTTGCGGGGGTTGGCCTGGCCCCGGCAGAGCCCCCAGACCTGGTAGCCCAGGCCGAGGAGGTGTTCCGCCAGGTAGGAGCCGTCCTGCCCGGTGATTCCGGTGATGAGTGCACGCTTGGTCATCTTCCCTCTTTCCACCGCCACGTCGAGGACCGGTCGGGCAGTCGTCCGTACCCGTGGGAGTGGACCGATCGACAGCTCGTACGTCCACGCGCGCGCCGACGGGGCAGCCGGAGTTCGGCCCCCACCGGGACGCGCCACGCACGGCCTGCGCACACGAGCCGTCCTCATTGCGGCCATGCAAGCACGCGGGACGCTAAGGAATTCCTGAGTCCTGCCGCCGCCCGCGTCCGCACGAACCACCACGAACCGCACGAATCCCGCAGCTTCGACGGGGTTCACGATCACCCACGAGATCCCTCGGCGGCCAGGGAAAGCAGAGGGAGGTGCGCGGTCGTCCCCCGACGCGTCCGCGCACCTCCCCGCGCACCTCCCCGCGCTCCTCCCTGGCGCAGCCGTACCGTCAGCCCGTCGCCCGCACCGCCTCGCGGTCCAGGTCCGCCACCGCCTGCGGCCGGGACACGGCCACCGCGTGGGACGCGCGCTCGGCCTCGGCCTCGGTGACGGTCGCCCCGGCCAGGACCCTCGTGACGTCCTCGGGCACGACGGCGGCGCCACCGCACCCCACCTCCGCCACCCCCGCACCACCGACGAGGGCGGCCGGGGCCTGTTCCTGATCTCCCAGTTCACGCAGCGCTGGGGCACGCGCTTCCTGCCCGAGGGCAAGGTGATCTGGGCGGAGCA
>NZ_JAVRHI010000118.1:0-26352 GCF_034105845.1 Streptomyces sp. CRN 30
CCGGCACCCCGGCACCCCGGCACCCCGGCACCCCGGCACCCCCGCACCCCGGCACCCCCGCACCCCCGCACCCCGGCACCCCGGCACCCCGGCACCCCGGCACCCCGGCACCCCGGCACCCCGGCACCCCGGACCGCGCTACCACGTCCCGGCCCCACGACGCACCTCCCCTTTTCGTCCTGTTTGAACGTGAAAGTAAAGAAGTGCGGACGGGACTTCCGCTTGTCCTGCCCGCGGAGTACAAAGGACTCAACGGCCCGCGAGACCAGGGACATCCGAGAGGATCACCTAAACAACGCAGACGGCCCCACGGACCGAGTACGGCCACCGAGCACCCACGCGACGTCGACCCGTCGATTACGGGCCAGCCGCACCAGGTGACGGGCGAAGTTCCCGACCTGATGGGCACATATCGAGGACGCCTGGTAACCCGGTGGACGTGCCAGCGGCGGTACGGATCTCCGTACCGCCGCAACCTTGTGAACGTACGTCTACGCCGCCCCGCGCTGAAGCGCCTCGCACACGGCCGTCGACTCGCGCGCCCCCAGAGTGACCGCCGCGCCGCAGTGACCGATCCAGGCCGCCATCCCCTCCGGGGTTCCGGAGGCATAGCCGTCGAGCGCCGCGCGGTAGGCCGCCCGGCCCAGCTCCGCGTACCCGACCTCGGCAGGGCAGACCGACTTCGGGTCCAGGCCGCTGCCGACCAGGACGATCCGCTCGGCCGCGCGCGCGACGAGGCCGTTGTACGAGGTGAACGGACGCAGTGCGAGCAACTCGCCGTGCACCACGGCGGCCTGCACCAGCGCCGGCGCGGCACTGCCCGCGACGATCAGTCCGGACAGCCCCTCCAGCCGTCCGTGTGCCTCCCCGGCGGTCGGCAGCTCCAACTCGACCAGCGGCTCGTCCACCGCCTCCCCGGCCTGCCGCGGCCGCCCCACCTGCTCGGCCCCGTCGATCCGGTCGGTCTGGTCGACCCGGCCGGTCCGTTCGGTCCGGTCCGCCGCGGCCACCAGGTGCAGTCTGGCCAGCACGCGCAGGGGCGTCTGCCGCCAGACGGAGAGCAACTGCCCCGCCTCGGCTGTCAGGCGCAGTGCCGCGCCCACCGCGCGTGCCTCGTCGTCGCCGCTGAAGTCCGAACGCCGCCGCACCTCCTCCAGCGCCCAGTCGGCGCCGGACAGCGCCGCCGAGCCGCGGGCGCCGCGCAGCGCCGCCTCGGAGGTGATCTCGT
This sequence comes from Streptomyces sp. CRN 30, assembly GCF_034105845.1. Classification (NCBI taxonomy): domain Bacteria; kingdom Bacillati; phylum Actinomycetota; class Actinomycetes; order Kitasatosporales; family Streptomycetaceae; genus Streptomyces; species Streptomyces sp. CRN 30. Next base: position 1,229 of record NZ_JAVRHI010000118.1, read on the forward strand.
TGCTGCGGCGCCGCATGACCCGGTGGCCGTAGACCCGGTCCACGGCCTTGCGCACGGACTCCACGGACTCGGCCACGCCGGGCAGAGCACCCAGGGCCACAAGGGGGTCGGCGGTCGCGCCTGTCGTACTCATGGGTACGACCCTACGCACCCGCGTGGCAAACCCCACGAAGGAGTGGTCTTCCTCATGACCCACCAGCACCATGCGCCACACCACTACTACTCTTCGTGAACATGAAAATTGCTTTCGTCGGGAAGGGCGGCAGCGGCAAGACGACCCTGTCCTCCCTGTTCATCCGCCATCTCGCAGCCACCGGCGCGCCCGTCGTGGCGATCGACGCCGACATCAATCAGCACCTGGGCGCCGCACTCGGGCTCGACGAGACGGAGGCGGCCGCGCTGCCCGCGATGGGCGAGCACCTGGCGCTCGTCAAGGACCACCTGCGCGGCACCAACCCGCGCATCGCGTCCGCCGACGCGATGATCAAGACGACGCCGCCCGGGGAGGGCTCGCGGCTGCTGCGGGTGCGTGAGGACAACCCGGTCTACGACGCCTGCGCGCGGCCGGTGGAACTCGACGGCGGCACCGTCCGCCTGATGGTCACCGGGCCCTTCACCGACGCCGATCTGGGAGTGGCCTGCTACCACTCCAAGACCGGCGCCGTGGAACTGTGCCTCAACCACCTGGTCGACGGCCCCGACGAGTACGTGGTGGTCGACATGACGGCCGGCTCGGACTCGTTCGCCTCCGGCATGTTCACCCGCTTCGACATCACGTTCCTCGTCGCCGAGCCGACCCGGAAGGGGGTCTCCGTCTACCGTCAGTACAAGGAGTACGCCCGCGACTTCGACGTCACCCTCAAGGTCGTCGGCAACAAAGTGCAGGGCCAGGACGACCTCGACTTCCTCCGCGCGGAGGTCGGGGAGGACCTGCTCGTGACGGTGGAGCACTCGGACTGGGTGCGTGCCATGGAGAAGGGCCGGCCACCGCGGTTCGAGCTTCTGGAGGACGCCAACCGCCGTGCGCTGCGCCTGCTGCGGACGGCCACCGACGTGACGTACGGACTGCGGGACGCCGAGCGGTTCACGCGGCAGACGGTGCACTTCCACCTCAAGAACGCCCGCGCCTGGGGCAACGAGCGCCTCGGGGCCGACCTGGCGGCGCAGGTCGACCCCTCGTTCGTGCTCGGTGAGCCCGTCACCGAACCCGCTTGAGCCCGTCACCGAGCCTCTGAGGACGACGGTCAGCTTTTGTCCGCCGGTGCCCCCGGTACGCCCTTCGGGGCCGGCGCGGGAGCGGCCGACAGATAGGACGCCCAGCCCTTCTTCGGCGCCTCGCCGACGTCCAGGCCGGTCAGCTTGTGCAGGACCTTGGGATCCTGGGCGTCCAGCCAGTCGGCGAGCTGCCGGAAGGAGACGCAGCGCACCTCCTCCTTCGTGCAGACCTCCTCGACGACCTCCTCGACGGCACGCATGTACGTACCGCCGTTCCACGACTCGAAGTGGTTGCCGATGATCAGCGGCGCGCGGTTGCCGTCGTAGGCGCGGCGGAAGCCCTGGAGGAGGCCGTCGCGCATCTGATCGCCCCAGTACTCGTGCTGTGAGGGGTCGCCCTGGGAGGTGGTCCCGGACTGGTTGACCATGAAGTTGTAGTCCATGGTGAGCTGCTCGTAGGAGTGCCCCGGGAAGGGCACGAGCTGCATCGACAGGTCCCACAGGCCGTTCTTCTTCTTGGGCCAGACCTGATTGTTGACGCCGCTGCTGTCGTAGCGGAAGCCCATCTCGGCGGCGGCCCTCGTGAAGTTCTTCCGGCCTTCCAGGCAGGGCGTGCGGGCGCCGATCAGCTCCTTGTCGTAGTCGAAGGGCAGCGGCGCGGCCTTCGCCGTACCGGCGTTGGTCTTCCAGGTCTTCACGAACCGCTTGGCCTGGCGGATCTCGTCCTTCCACTCCTTCACCGACCACTCGCCGACCCCGCCGTCGGCGCCGCAGAAGTGGCCGTTGAAGTGGGTGCCGATCTCGTTGCCCTCCTGCCAGGCCAGGCGGAGCTGCTCGACGGTGTCGGCGATGCCCTCGTCGTCGTTGAAACCGATGTCGGAGCGGCCCGGCGCGTGCTGCGGCGGCCGGTACTGGTCCCGCTTCTCCTCCGGCAGCAGGTACACGCCGCTGAGGAAGTACGTCATCGTCGCGTCGTTGGCCTTCGCCACTTGGCGGAAGTGGGAGAACAGCTTCTGGCTGTCCTCGCCCGCGCCGTCCCAGGAGAACACCACGAACTGCGGCGGTCTCTGGCCGGGCCTCAGGCGCTCGGGGCGCGGCAGGTGCGGCTGCGCCCCGGTGTAGGCGGTGGAGCCGTCGCCGATCAGCCGGACCGCGTTCTTCGGAGCCGGGGCCTTCTTGGCCTTGGGGCCGTGCGCGCCTTCGTCGGGATCCACGCCGAATCCGCAGCCGGCGAGCGACGCGGCGCAGACCGCGGCGACCACGGAGCACGCGGCGATCCTGTGGGTGGCGGCCATCCCGCCCACCTTCTTCCTTCTCTCGGGCCAACGCCGACGGCGGCGATGTCGGGTGCTGTGCCCGGACCCGCCCCGACCTGTCGGGACGTGCCGGAACATGCCGTCGGCGCTCGAAAAATCGCACGAGAACCAGAAGGAATTAATACGACAAGCCGATCAAATGACGCATTCACTCTTACGAGCACTTTGTTACGCCATATGCATGGAAAAACTATTCCTGGCCTTTACTTTGCATTACGATCCATTTACTCAGCGCGAGCATCCACCGCTCGCCGCTGGAGCATCCCGCCGCTGTACGCCGTGACCCACGGCCGCGAACCACCCCGCCCCGAGCGGGACCCCCCACCGACGCGACCGCGCAGCCCCGGAGGAGACGGGAAACAATGTCAGCCTGCGTTCCCGCACGTACCGGCTCGGCCAGCCCCGAGCACGTCCACCCGCCCCACAGCCCGCCCCACAGCCCACCTGACGGCCCCCGCCGGCGCTTCCGCGTCGACGGCGCCGACGTGTCCGCCTCGATCGCGGTCTTCTTGATCGCACTTCCGCTGTCCCTCGGCATCGCCCTCGCCACCGGCGCCCCCCTCCAGGCCGGCCTCGTCGCCGCCGCCGTGGGAGGCATCGTCGTCGGCTGGATCGGCGGCTGCCCGCTCCAGGTCAGCGGACCGGCCGCCGGCCTCACGGTGGTCACCGCCGACCTCATCCAGCAGTACGGATGGCGCACGACCTGCGCCATCACCGTCCTCGCCGGCATCGCCCAACTCGGCCTCGGCTGCCTCCGGGTGGCGCGCACCGCCCTCGCCGTCAGCCCCGCCATCGTGCACGGCATGCTCGCCGGCATCGGCGTCACCATCGCCGTCGCACAGCTCCACATCGTCCTGGGCGGCACCCCGCAGAGCGCCGTCCCCGACAATCTGCGGGCCCTGCCCGCCCAGTTGGCCAACCTCCACGCCGCCGACGTGTGGGTCAGCGCCCTCACGCTCGGACTCCTGCTGCTCTGGCCGCGGGTGCCCGGCCGGATCGGACAGCTGATGCGCACCGTCCCGGCCGCGCTCGTCGCCGTCGCCGGGGCCACCGCGGTCGCCGCCCTCGCCGGGCTTCGGCTGCCCAAGGTCGACCTGCCGTCCTGGAACAGCCACGCGCTGGCCACCCTGCCCGACGGCCCGGTCCTCGGCATCGCCGCCGCCGTCCTCACCATCACCCTCGTGTGCAGCGTGCAGTCGCTGCTCGGCGCGGTCGCCGTCGACAAGCTCGTCTCCGCCCGCCCGGACCTGACCGGCCGCGTCGGCCGCTCCGACCTCGACCGCGAACTGCTCGGCCAGGGCGCGTCGAACATCGTCTCCGGTGCCCTCGGCGGCCTCCCCATCGCCGGCGTGGCCGTGCGCAGCACGGCGAACGTCAACGCGGGCGCCGTCAGCCGGAACTCCACGATGCTGCACGGCGGTCTCGTGGTGATCGCCGCGCTGCTGATGGTCCCCGTCCTGGAGCTGATCCCGCTCGCCTCGCTCGCCGCCCTGGTCATGGCCGTCGGCATCCAGATGGTGTCCCTCAACCACATCCGTACGGTGACCCGCCACCGCGAGGTCATGGTGTACGCGGTCACCACCTGCGGCGTCGTCTTCTTCGGCGTCCTGGAGGGCGTCGCGCTGGGCATCGCCGTCGCGGTCGCCGTCGCCCTGCACCGCCTGACCCGCACCCGCATCACGCACCACGAGACGGAGCGGGTCCACCACGTCCACGTCCGCGGTCAGCTGACGTTCCTGGCGGTGCCCCGGCTCAGCCGCGCCCTGCACCAAGTCCCCCAGGGTGTGGACGTCGTCGTGGAGCTGGACGGCTCCTTCATGGACCACGCGGCGTACGAGACGCTGCAGGACTGGCAGAAGACCCACACCGCGCACGGCGGCGCGGTCGACATCACCGGCCGCAGACCCGGCACCCGCATCTCCGAACCCGCCGACGAGTCGGGGAACTGCCGCTGCCGCCCCTGGACGGCCTGGCGCAACCACCAGTGCGAACCCCCGCGTACGACGGCCGGGACCGTCGACCGGACCGAGCCCGCCGAGCCGTCCGACGGCCGGGAGAGCGGACGGGCACTGGCCCGCGGCATCAGCGCCTTCCAGCGCAACACCGCCCCCCTGGTCCGCGGCGAGCTGGCCCGGCTGGCACGCGAGGGACAGCAGCCCTCGCAGCTCTTCCTCACCTGTGCCGACTCGCGGCTGGTCACCTCGATGATCACATCCAGCGGCCCCGGCGACCTGTTCGTGGTGCGCAACGTGGGCAACCTCGTGCCGCTGCCGGGCGCCGAGAGCGGCGACGACTCGGTGGCCGCCGCCATCGAGTACGCGGTGGACGTGCTGAAGGTGCGCTCCATCACGGTGTGCGGGCACTCCGGCTGCGGCGCGATGCAGGCGCTGCTCAGCTCCGAGGCCCCCGAGCCCGGCACGGAACACCGGGCGCACACCCCGCTCAAGCGCTGGCTCCGCCACGGCCGGCCCAGCCTGCACCGCATGACCGAGGACGACGGCTCCTGGGCACCGCTGGCCGGACGCCGCCCGGCCGACGCGATCGAGCGGCTCGGGCTGACCAACGTGGTCCAGCAGCTCGCGCACCTGCGGGCCCACGACTCGGTCGCCCGCGCCCTCCAGGAGGGCGCGCTGGAACTGCACGGCATGTACTTCCACGTCGGTGAGGCCCAGGCGTACCTCCTCACCGGCCAGGCGGACCAGGAGGTCTTCGAGCTGGTGCGGGAGGTGGAGCTGCCCGCCTGACGACAGACGAGACGACCCGACGACCACGACAGACGTCACCTGACGAGCACGACAGGCATCACCCGTCGAGCACGACAGACGTCACCTGACGAGCGCGCCAGGCGTGACCTGTGGAAAGCGGGGAAGGGCTGAACTGCCGCGGCCCGGCGTCCGTGCATACGGATGAACCGGTACGGGTGAACCGGTACGGACGAGCCGGTCCGGACGAGACGGTCGCGCCGGGCCGGTCGCGCCGGGCCGGGCCGGGCCGGGCCGCCGCGGCGAGGCCCACCCGCCGACAGGTCTACACCAGTTGTCCGTCGACCCTTGTCATCGGCCCGTGCGGTCTGATGAGCTGTGGCCTGGGACACAGCGGACGACCCTGGGAAAGGGAGATGTCGTGAGCAATGAATCCTTGGCCAACCTGCTGCGTGAGGAACGCAGGTTCGCGCCGCCCGCCGACCTGGCCGCGAACGCCAACGTCACGGCAGAGGCGTACGAGCAGGCCAAGGCTGACAGGCTCGGCTTCTGGGCCGAGCAGGCCCGCCGGCTGACCTGGGCGAAAGAGCCGACCGAGACCCTGGACTGGTCGAACCCGCCGTTCGCCAAGTGGTTCAAGGACGGCGAGCTGAACGTCGCGTACAACTGCGTCGACCGGCACGTGGAGGCCGGGCACGGCGACCGCGTCGCCATCCACTTCGAGGGCGAGCCCGGCGACAGCCGCGCCATCACCTACGCCCAGCTGAAGGACGAGGTCTCCAAGGCGGCCAACGCCCTGCTGGAGCTGGGCGTGCGCAAGGGCGACCGGGTCGCCGTCTACATGCCGATGATCCCCGAGACGGCGATCGCCATGCTGGCCTGCGCCCGCGTCGGCGCCGCGCACTCCGTCGTCTTCGGCGGCTTCTCCGCGGACGCGCTGGCCACCCGCATCCAGGACGCCGACGCGCGCGTGGTGATCACCTCCGACGGCGGCTACCGCCGGGGCAAGCCGTCCGCGCTCAAGCCCGCCGTCGACGAGGCCGTCCAGCGCGCCGGCACGGTCGAGCACGTGCTGGTCGTCCGCCGTACCGGCCAGGACGTCGCCTGGGACGACTCCCGCGACAAGTGGTGGCACGAGACCGTCGACCGCCAGTCCGCGGAGCACACCCCGGAGGCGTTCGACGCCGAGCACCCGCTCTTCATTCTGTACACGTCCGGTACGACGGGTAAGCCGAAGGGCATCCTGCACACCTCCGGCGGCTACCTGACCCAGGCGGCGTACACCCACTGGGCGGTCTTCGACCTCAAGCCCGAGACGGACGTCTACTGGTGCACCGCCGACGTCGGCTGGGTCACCGGGCACTCGTACATCGTCTACGGCCCGCTGGCCAACGGCGCGACGCAGGTCATGTACGAGGGCACGCCCGACACCCCGCACCAGGGCCGCTTCTGGGAGATCGTCCAGAAGTACGGCGTGTCGATCCTCTACACCGCGCCCACCGCGATCCGGACGTTCATGAAGTGGGGCGACGACATCCCCGCCAAGTTCGACCTTTCCTCGCTGCGCGTCCTCGGCTCGGTCGGCGAGCCGATCAACCCCGAGGCGTGGGTCTGGTACCGCAAGAACATCGGCGCGGACCGCACACCGGTCGTCGACACCTGGTGGCAGACCGAGACCGGCGCGATGATGATCTCGCCACTGCCGGGCGTCACCGAGGCCAAGCCGGGCTCCGCACAGCGCCCGCTGCCCGGCATCTCCGCCACCGTCGTCGACGACGACGCGAACGAGGTGCCCAACGGCGGCGGTGGCTACCTGGTCCTCACCGAGCCGTGGCCGTCGATGCTGCGCACGATCTGGGGCGACGACCAGCGGTTCATCGACACGTACTGGTCGCGTTTCGAGGGCAGGTACTTCGCCGGCGACGGCGCCAAGAAGGACGAGGACGGCGACATCTGGCTGCTCGGCCGGGTCGACGACGTGATGCTCGTCTCCGGGCACAACATCTCCACCACCGAGGTCGAGTCCGCCCTGGTCTCCCACCCGTCGGTGGCGGAGGCGGCCGTGGTCGGCGCCGCCGACGAGACGACCGGTCAGGCCATCGTCGCCTTCGTCATCCTGCGCGGCACCGCGGCGGAGAGCGACGAACTGGTCGGCCGGCTGCGCGACCACGTCGGCGCGACGCTCGGCCCGATCGCCAAGCCCAAGCGGGTGCTCCCGGTGGCCGAGCTGCCGAAGACCCGCTCCGGCAAGATCATGCGCCGCCTGCTGCGCGACGTGGCGGAGAACCGGCAGCTCGGTGACGTCACCACGCTCACCGACTCCACGGTCATGGACCTCATCCAGTCCCGGCTCCCGGCGGCGCCGAGCGAGGACTGACCGGTCACCGCACCCACTTACCGGGTCACCGCGCCCACTGACCGGGTCACCGCACCCGTCGACGAGGGGCTCCCCGCTCGCGGGGAGCCCCTCCCCGCGTAAAGTGGGCGTCAACAACCGCACAAGAGAACCTCATGGGGCGCCGGGAAGTCTGGTCGGCACACGATTCGTGCTGCCCATCGACCGGAGGTCCCCACCGTGACCACACCCCGCGCGCCCCGCAAACTTCTCGGCCGGCTCTCGCTGCCCGAACGGAACCACCTCGCGGACGCGCTGCGCACCGAGACCGTCGGCGGCATCCTGCTGCTCGTCGCCGCCGTCACCGCGCTGATCTGGTCGAACGTACCGGCACTGCACGACAGCTACGAGAGCGTCAGCCACTTCCACCTCGGACCCGCGGCCCTCGGCCTGGACCTGTCCGTCGCGCACTGGGCCGCCGACGGCCTGCTGGCGGTCTTCTTCTTCGTCGCCGGAATCGAACTGAAACGCGAGCTGGTCGCGGGCGACCTCAAGGACCCCAGGGCCGCCGCGCTGCCGGTGGTGGCGGCACTGTGCGGCATGGCCGCCCCGGCACTCGTCTACACCCTCGTCAGCTCCACGGGCGGCGGTTCCCTGGCCGGCTGGGCGGTGCCGACCGCCACCGACATCGCCTTCGCCCTGGCGGTGCTCGCCGTCCTCGGGACCTCGCTGCCCAGCGCCCTGCGGGCCTTCCTGCTGACCCTCGCCGTCGTGGACGACCTGTTCGCCATCCTGATCATCGCGGTCTTCTTCACCGACACCCTGGACTTCGTCGCGCTCGGCGGTGCCTTCCTGGGCATGCTCGTCTTCTGGCTGCTGCTGCGCGCGGGCGTCCGCGGCTGGTACGTGTACGTCCCCCTCGGCCTGGTCGTCTGGGCGCTGATGTACAACAGCGGCATCCACGCCACGATCGCCGGGGTGGCGATGGGCCTCATGCTCCGCTGTCACCGGCGCGAGGGCGAGGAGCACTCCCCGGGCGAGCGGATCGAGCACCTCGTGCGGCCCCTGTCGGCCGGGCTGGCCGTGCCGGTGTTCGCGCTGTTCAGCGCGGGTGTCTCGGTGTCGGGCGACGCGCTCACCGGGGTGTTCACCCGGCCGGAGACGCTCGGCGTGGTCCTCGGCCTCGTCGTCGGCAAGGCCCTCGGCGTCTTCGGCGGCACCTGGGTGACGGCCCGTTTCACGAGGGCCTCCCTCAGCGAGGACCTCGCCTGGGCGGACGTGTTCGCGGTGGCGGTCCTGGCCGGCATCGGCTTCACCGTCTCGCTGCTCATCGGCGAGCTGGCCTTCGAGGGCGACGCGGCGACGACCGACGAGGTCAAGGCGGCCGTCCTCATCGGGTCGGTCATCGCCGTCCTGCTCGCGTCGGTCCTGCTGCGCGTGCGGAACGCCAAGTACCGCGCCCTGTGGGAGGCGGAGGAGCGCGACGAGGACGCCAGCGGCGTACCGGACGTCTACGAGCAGGACGATCCCGCGTACCACCTGCGGATGGCCGCGCTGCACGAGAGGAAGGCCGCCGAGCACCGCCGGATCGCAGAGGAGCGGGAACGGACCGCGCGGGACCGGGAACGAGCCGCGCCGGAGCGGGAACGGACCGCACGGGACCGGGAACGAGCCGCACGGGAACCGGACGGGAGCGCGGGCGAGCAGACGCCGCACGGCTTGCCGAAGTGACGGGCGGGGCAGGCGGGGAGGGCTACCGTCCGGCATGATCTGACGAGACGGTACAAAAGACGGAAGCGTACGCAAGAGTCCGCAGCGGAACGGAAGAGGAGACCGCGATGAGCGCACCCGACGGCAGCCCGGTCGGTACCGAACGCAGCATCGGCCAGCTGTTCGCCTCGGCGACCACCGAATTGTCGGCGCTCGTCCACGACGAGATCGCCCTGGCCAAGGCGCAACTGAAGCGGGACGTCAAGAAGGGCGCCACAAGCGGCGGGGCGTTCTCGCTGGCCGGCGCGGTCCTGGTGTTCTCCCTGCCGATGCTGAACTTCGCCCTGGCGTACGGCATCCGCACCTGGAGCCACTGGAACATGGCCATCTGCTTCCTGCTCTCCTTCGCGGCCAACGTCCTGGTCGCCGTCGTCCTCACGCTGATCGGCACGGTCTTCGCGAAGAAGGCCAAGAAGGAACGCGGACCGCAGAAGGTCGCGGCCTCGGTGAAGCAGTCGGCCGAGGTGCTCCAGAAGGCCAAGCCGCACCCGCGCCCGGAACTGGCCAAGGACCGCTCCCCCGAAGCCATCGAGGCTGTGGCACGCTCGTCCTCATGACGGGCTCTTCCACCCCTTCGGCGCATACCGGCTCGGCACAGTCCGCGTCGGTCGTCCACCTCGACATCCCCGACGGACGCGAGGTGACCCACCGGGACGTCGCCGCGAACGGCGCCCGGTTCCACATCGCCGAGCTGGGCGAGGGACCGCTGGTACTGCTGCTGCACGGCTTCCCGCAGTTCTGGTGGACCTGGCGGCACCAGCTCGTCGCGCTCGCCGACGCCGGCTTCCGCGCGGTCGCCATGGACCTGCGCGGCGTCGGCGGCAGCGACCGCACACCGCGCGGCTACGACCCCGCGGGCCTGGCCCTGGACATCACCGGCGTGATCCGCTCGCTCGGCGAGCCCGACGCCGCGCTGGTCGGCCACGACCTCGGCGGCTACCTCGCGTGGACGGCCGCCGCGATGCGCCCCAAGCTGGTCCGGCGGCTCGCGGTGACGTCGATGCCGCACCCTCGGCGCTGGCGTTCGGCCATGCTCTCCGACGTCCGGCAGAGCCGCGCCAACTCCTACATCTGGGGGTTCCAGCGGCCGTGGCTCCCCGAGCGTCAGCTCACCGCGGACGACGGCGCGCTCGTGGGACGCCTGATCCGCGAGTGGTCGGGGCCGCAGCCGCCCGACGAGAAGGCCGTGGAGATCTACCGCCGCGCCATGTGCATCCCGTCCACGGCACACTGCTCGATCGAGCCGTACCGCTGGATGGTGCGCTCCCTGGCCCGGCCCGACGGCATCCAGTTCAACCGGCGCATGAAGCGGCCGGTGCGGGTGCCGACCCTGCACCTGCACGGTACCCTCGACCCCGTGACGCGCACCCGCAGCGCGGCCGGCTCCGGCGAGTACGTCGAAGCCCCGTACCGCTGGCGGCTGTTCGACGGACTCGGCCACTTCCCGCACGAGGAGGATCCGGTCACCTTCTCCACGGAACTGATCAACTGGCTGAAGGATCCCGAACCCGACCGGTGACCGGGTGACGCCCGACCGGCGACCGGGTGACGACCGGTCAGTGATCGCGTGACGCCCGGTCAGTCATCGCATGGTGACCGGCCGATCGCGTTCGGTATCCGGACCGGAGTCTCTGCCCTACGAACGGCCAATTGCCCGGCGCATACGCCAATTGGGAGCTCTGGGAGCGGTTATCGACCTTGGGGCAGGGGCACACGTCGGGGTATGGGCTGGACGCACGACTACAGTGACGCAGCAGCAGCACGCACTCGCCGCTCCCCGAGCGGTATGAGCCCCCATCAGGGCCCTCATCAGCGAGGCGGCACCCCGCAACTGCCGGGACCCGACCTGCGGGTGGGGATTCCGCGCATCCTGCGCCGCCGCGCCCGCTGGGTCTCCGTACGCCTGCGTCACACCCGGGGCTGAGCCGGCGCCCGCGCGGCGCGTGGGCCACACCCGCACCCCGCGCGGCCCGCCGTCCTCACAGGGCGCAGTTGTCGCTGTCCACCTGCTGGTTGGCGGCCCACCCCTGCGTGATGTCGTCGTGGATCTCGTCCACGGTCAGGGCGTAGCCGGTCTGGGCGTCGTCGAGGGACTTGGCGAACACCACGCCGTACACCTCGCCTTCGGTGGTGAGCAGCGGTCCGCCCGAGTTGCCCTGCCGCACGGTCGCGAAGAGCGAGTAGACGTCACGGCGGACGGTGCCGCGGTGGTAGATGTCGGGGCCGTTGGCCGTGATGCGGCCACGCAGCCGGGCCGGGCGGACGTCGTACGACCCGTTCTCCGGGAAACCGGCCACGATCGCGTCGTCGTTGACGTTCGCGTCGTCCTCGGCGAACCGCAGCACCGGCGCGCGCAGGTCCGGCACGTCGAGTACGGCGATGTCGCGCCGCCAGTCGTAGAGGACGACCGTCGCGTCGTACTTGCGGCCCACGCCGCCTATCTGGACGGTGGGTTCGTCGACACCGCCGACGACGTGCGCGTTGGTCATCACGCGGCGCTCGCCGAAGACGAAACCGGTGCCCTCCAGCACCTTGCTGCAACTCGTCGCCGTACCCATGACCTTGACGATGGAGCGCTGGGCGCGGACGGCCACGGCGCTGTTGGCGAGCGCCGGGTCGGGCGGGTCGACGTCGGCGATGGGCTCGTCGGAGAACGGGCTGAAGACCTGCGGGAAGCCGTTCTGCGCGAGGACGGTGGAGAAGTCCGCGAACCAGTTGTCGGCCTCGGTGGGCAGCGCCTCGGCGACACCGGTCAGCACCTTGGACTGACGGACCTCCTTGCCCAGCGTCGGCAGCGTCGTACCGGCGATGGCCGAGCCGATCAGCCAGGCGACCAGCAGCATGGCAATGACGTTGACGAGGGCGCCGCCGGTGGCGTCCAGGGCGCGCGCGGGCGACCAGGTGATGTGGCGCCGCAGCTTGTTGCCGAGATGGGTGGTCAGGGCCTGTCCGACGGAGGCGAAGACGATGACGACGACGACCGCGGCGACCGCGGCGGTCGTGTTCACCTCCGCGTTGTCCGTCAGGATGTCCCACAGGACGGGCAGGAGATAGACGGCGACGAGTCCGCCGCCCAGGAAACCGATCACCGACAGGATGCCGACGACGAAGCCCTGGCGGTAGCCGACGACCGCGAACCAGACGGCGGCGACCAGCAACAGGATGTCCAGCACGTTCACCGCTTGTAGCCTCGCCTCGTCATTCCGCTCGCTTCAGCCGGGCCGGGGACCCGGGGTGCGTCCCCCCGGTGGGCACGGCACGGCGCCCACCCTGTCATGCGCGCCAGTCCAGCGGGACCTGCCTGGTGTGGTCCCAGGGCCGCTCCCAGCCCGCGAAGTGCAGCAGCCGGTCGATGATCCCGGCGGTGAAACCCCACACCAGGGCGGATTCGACCAGGAACGCCGGGCCCTGATGGCCCATGGGATGGACGGCGGTGGCCCGGTTGGCGGGGTCCGCGAGATCCGCGACCGGGACGGTGAAGACGCGGGCGGTCTCGCCGGGGTCGACGACGCCGACCGGGCTGGGCTCGCGCCACCAGGCCAGTACGGGCGTGACGACGAAACCGCTGACGGGGATGTAGAGCTTGGGCAGGACGCCGAAGAGCTGCACGCCGGCCGGGTCGAGGCCGGTCTCCTCCTCGGCCTCGCGCAGGGCGGCGCGCAGCGGGCCGTCGCCCAGCGGGTCGCCGTCCTCGGGGTCGAGCGCGCCGCCCGGGAACGCCGGCTGCCCGGCGTGCGACCGCAGGGTGCCGGCGCGCTCCATGAGGAGCAGCTCGGGACCGCGCCCGCCGGCCTGCTCGTCGTCCTCGGGGCGGCCGTCGCCGGTGCCGTCGCCGGCGCGGTCACCCACACCACCGCCCGCGCCCTCGCCTGCACCCTTGCCGGCGCCGAAGAGGATGAGCACGGCCGACTGCCGGCCGCCGCCGTCCTCCGGGGGCAGGAAGCGGCTCAGCTCGTCGGGGCGCACCGTCTCCACGGCCCGCGCGACCGGTTCCAGCCACCCGGGCAGGCCCGTCCGGTCGAGCGCGACCTCCCGGATGTCACTCGCGCGCGTCATCGCCACCCCCGTTCCGCCCTGTCCAACGCCTGACGCCGCCGAGATCGTTCCGCCTTCCGGCCTTCTGTCTTCCGGCCGTCCGTCATGCGGCCTTCTGTCTTCCGGCCTTCTGTCTTCCGGCCGTCCGTCATCCGGCCGTCCGTCATCCGGCCCTCAGCGGCGGTGCCGGTTTCCCGCCCGCGTCCAGGTATGCCTGCGGGGGCTTCAGCCGCTGGCCGGGGTAGCCGCCCTTCTCGTACTTGAGCAGCTTCTTCGCCTTCTCGGGGTCCGTCTCGCCCTCGCCGTACGACGGGCAGAGCGGGGCGATGGGGCAGGCGCCGCAGGCGGGCTTGCGGGCGTGGCAGATGCGGCGGCCGTGCCAGATGACGTGGTGCGACAGGTCGGTCCAGTCGCTCTTGGGGAACAGCCCGCCGACGGCCGCCTCGATCTTGTCGGGGTCGGTCTCGTCGGTCCACCGCCAGCGGCGCACCAGGCGCTGGAAGTGGGTGTCGACGGTGATGCCGGGGCGGCCGTAGGCGTTGCCGAGGACCACGAAGGCGGTCTTGCGGCCCACTCCGGGGAGTTTGACCAGGTCTTCGAGGCGGCCGGGGACCTCGCCGCCGAACACCTCCGTCAGCGCCTTGGACAGGCCGATGACCGACCTGGTCTTGGCCCGGAAGAAGCCGGTGGGGCGGAGGATCTCCTCGACCTCCTCGGGGTTGGCCGCGGCGAGGTCCTCCGGGCCGGGGTATCGGGCGAAGAGGGCGGGGGTCGTCTGGTTGACCCGCAGGTCGGTGGTCTGGGCGGACAGCACCGTGGCCACGAGGAGCTGGAAGGGGTTCTCGAAGTCCAGCTCGGGGTGGGCGTACGGGTAGACCTCGGCCAGCTCGCGGTCGATGCGGCGGGCGCGGCGCACCAGCGCGGTACGGGACTCGCCGCCCGGCGGCGCGGCGGCGACACTCTTCGCGGGCTTCGCGCCCTTGACGGAGGCGGCCTTCTTGGCCGTGCCGGTGGCTGCGGCCTTCGCGGCCCCACCCGTGGCAGCGGTCTTCTTCGCCGTGCCCGTAGCAGCGGTCTTCTTCGCGGCCGCCTTTCTCGGAGCCGTCCGTTTCGCCGTTTTCTTCGCTTCCCTACCGCCATCGGGGCCCTGTTCGCCCACAGCGGAATCGCGACGTACAACCACTCGCCCAGCCCCCTCGGCCTGCGCTCTCACCGGCGATTTGGACACCCGGCCAGAGTACGGCCCGGCACTGACATCCGCCCCGGACCCCGAAGATCGGCGCCCAATTGGACCCCTGCCGCGTACCCCAGGACATGTGTGCGGCATCCTTGTGACAGATCACACTGTTTGGACCGTCCGGCAAAATGGGCACCACGGTCCCCTGGAACCACCGGGGAACAAGCTCCCCTGAGCAGGTCGAATAGGAGAGAACTCGTGGACGACGTTCTGCGGCGCAACCCGCTCTTCGCGGCGCTCGACGACGAGCAGGCCGCCGAGCTGCGCGCCTCCATGAGTGAGGTGACCCTCGCGCGGGGTGACTCGCTCTTCCACGAGGGGGACCCGGGCGACCGCCTCTACGTGGTCACCGAGGGCAAGGTCAAGCTGCACCGCACCTCCCCCGACGGGCGCGAGAACATGCTGGCCGTCGTCGGCCCCGGAGAGCTGATCGGCGAGCTGTCGCTGTTCGACCCGGGCCCGCGCACGGCGACCGCCACCGCGCTCACCGAGGTGAAGCTGCTCGGCCTCGGCCACGGCGACCTCCAGCCCTGGCTGAACGTGCGCCCGGAGGTGGCCACGGCACTGCTGCGCGCCGTCGCGCGCCGCCTGCGCAAGACCAACGACGCCATGTCCGACCTGGTCTTCTCGGATGTCCCGGGACGCGTCGCGCGCGCCCTGCTGGACCTCTCACGCCGTTTCGGCGTGCAGTCCGAGGAGGGCATCCACGTCGTGCACGACCTGACGCAGGAGGAGCTGGCCCAGCTGGTCGGAGCCTCCCGCGAGACGGTCAACAAGGCCCTCGCCGACTTCGCGCAGCGCGGCTGGCTCCGCCTGGAGGCCCGCGCGGTGATCCTGCTGGACGTGGAGCGGCTCGCCAAGCGCTCCCGCTGAGCGGACGACGGACGCCGGACGCCGGACGCTGGACGCCCCGTCCGGCCCCGCCTCGCGCACGGGCTCAGCGGATGAGCCCGTGCTCCTCCAGGTACTCCAGCTGCGCCCGTACGGACAGCTCGGCCGCCGGCCACAGGGAGCGGTCCACGTCCGCGTAGACGCGGGCGACGACCTCGGAGGGCGCCCGGTAGCCGTCCTCCACCGCCGTCTCGACCTGGGCGAGGCGGTTGGCGCGGTGCGCGAGGTAGTACTCCACGGCTCCCTGGGCGTCGTCCAGGACGGGCCCGTGCCCCGGCAGCACCGTGTGCACGCCGTCGTCGACGGTGAGCGACCTGAGCCGCCGCAGGGAGTCCAGGTAGTCGCCGAGCCGGCCGTCGGGATGGGCGACGACGGTCGTGCCGCGCCCGAGGACCGTGTCGCCGGTGAGCACCGCGTGGTCGGCGGGCAGGTGGAAGCAGAGCGAGTCGGCGGTGTGCCCCGGCGTGGGCACGACCCGCAGCTCCAGGCCGCCCACCTCGACGGTGGCCCCCGCCTCCAGTCCCTCGTCACCGAGCCGCAGCGCGGGGTCCAGCGCCCGCACCTTCGTACGGGTCAGTTCGGCGAACCGCGCGGCGCCCTCCGCGTGGTCGGGGTGACCGTGCGTCAGCAGGGTCAGGGCGACGCGCCGACCCGCCCGCTCCGCCGTGTCGACGACGTTCCGCAGGTGTCCCTCGTCCAGCGGGCCCGGGTCGACGACCACGGCCAGGTCGGAGCCGGGCTCGGCGAGTATCCAGGTGTTGGTGCCGTCCAGGGTCATCGGGGAGGCGTTGGGCGCCAGCACGTTGACGGCCCGGTCGCCGACGGGCCCGCTCGAGATCCCGCCGCGCGGCTGTCCGGGCAGGGCGGTGGCGTCGGTCATACGGAGGCTCCCCCGTTCTCGGTGGTGGCGTCGGTCATACGGAGGCTCCCCCGTTCTCGGTGGCGGCGTCAGGGACATGTCCGGGGGCGGTTCCCGGGACCTCTCCGGTGGTGGCGCCGGGGACGTGTTTCGTGAACTCATCGTGCCCCGGCCAGGACAGGACGATCTCCCCGCGCTCCAGCCGCGCCCGCGCCAGTACGGGGGTCAGGTCCCGTCCGTCCGCCGCCGCCAGCGCCTCGGCCGCCGTGCCGTACGCCGTGAGCGCCCGCAGCGTCGCGATCGTCGGCGGCATCATCAGCAGCTCGCCCCGGTCGTACCCGGCGGCCGCCTCGGCCGGTGTCGTCCACACCGTGCGGTCGGCCTCCGTGGAGGCGTTGCGGGTGCGCTGTCCCTCGGGCAGGACGGCCACGAAGAAGAACGTGTCGTAGCGCCGCGCCTCGAACTCCGGGGTGATCCAGCGGGCCCAGGCGCCCAGCAGGTCGGAGCGGAGCACCAGGCCCCGGCGGTCCAGGAACTCCGCGAAGGACAGCTCGCGGGCGACCAGCGCGGCCCGGTCGGCCTCCCAGTCGTCGCCGGTGGTGTCCCCGGTCACGGAGTCAGCGGTCGGGCCGGCCAGCAGGACGCCCGACTCCTCGTAGGTCTCGCGCACGGCCGCGCAGACGATCGCCTGGGCCGCCGTCTCGTCCACGCCGAGCCGCGCCGCCCAGCACGCGCGCGTGGGGCCCGCCCAGCCGATGGCGCGGTCGTCGTCGCGCGGGTCGACACCGCCGCCCGGATAGGCGTACGCGCCCCCGGCGAAGGCCATGGAGGCGCGGCGGCGCAGCATGTGGACGGCGGGGCCCGGGTCCCTCAGGAGCATGACCGTGGCCGCGCGGCGCGGCGTGACGGGGGTGAGACCGCCGGCCGCGAGCGCGCGGATGCGCTCGGGCCATTCCGGTGGGTACCACTGTCCGTTCGCCATGGCCGGAGGCTATCCGGTGACCGGCGGATGTTCGAGGGGCCGCCGGAGCCGTCACCCCGGCAGCGCGGCCAGCCAGTCCGTCAGCAGCCGGTTGGTCTCCTCCGGGCACTCCTGCTGGAGCCAGTGGCCGCAGCCGTCGAGGAGATGCGAGGCGGTCAGGCCGGGCAGGGTGACGGGATAGGCGTCGATGGCCTCGGAGAGCCAGGTGGTGGAGGCGTCCAGGGCGCCGCCGAGGAACAGCGACGGCTGTGTGACCGGCGCCCCGTGGAGGTCGGCGAGGTCGGCCCAGTCCCGGTCCATGTTCCGGTAGCGGTTGAGGGCACCGGTCAGTCCGGTCCGCTCGAACTCACCGGCGTAGACGTCCAGGTCCTCCTCGGTGAGCCAGGACGGCAGCCGGTCCGCCGGGAAGCGGTCGCGCAGGGTGCCGCCGCGCGTCACGAAGTGCGGGTCGGGGGCGCCGGGGGCGGGCATGGTCTCGGCGGACAGCGCGGCGTAGAAGCCGGCCAGCCAGCCGCGTACGTCGGGTTCGATCTCCGCCTCGGCGCGGCCGGGCTCCTGGAAGTACGAGACGTAGAACTCCTGCTCGGCGTCCGGGCCGCCCATGCCCGCGAAGACGTCGCTCGGCCGCGGGCCGCCGGGTGGCGTGTACGGCACGCTCAACAGGCCCACCGCGCGGAAGACGTCCGGCCGCAGCAGCGCGGAGTGCGCGGCGATGCCGGCGCCCCAGTCGTGGCCGACGACGACCGCGGATTCCTCGCCGAGCGCCTCCACGACGGCGACGTTGTCGGCCACCAGGTCCCGCATCCGGTACGCCGCCGGGTCGGCGGGGCGTGAGGAGCGCCCGTAGCCGCGGACGTCGAGCGCCACCGCGCGGTGTCCGGCGGCGGCCAGGGCGGGCAGCTGGCGGCGCCAGGAGTACCAGGACTCCGGGAAGCCGTGGACCAGCAGGACGAGAGGTCCGCTGCCCTGTTCGACCAGGTGGATCCGCCCGGCCGGTCCGGGCACCAGCCGGTGGACGGCTCCGTCGACGTCCGGTTGCAGTTGCAGTTGCGGGTGCGGGTACGAGTCGGTGGCGGGCAGCTGCGGCACGGTGCCTCCCGGGCGCCTGGGATCGGTCTCAGACGCCCGGAGGGCACCACCGGACGCCTGTCGTCGACCTTGATCCTCAACCGGCCGTCACGGCCCGGACCAGGATTTTTGCCGATACGGCAAAGTGTCGTCCTACGCGTCCGCCAGCTCGACCTGGATCTCGACCTCCACGGGCGCGTCCAGCGGCAGGACCGCCACACCGACCGCGCTCCGCGCGTGGACGCCCTTGTCGCCGAGGACCTCGCCGAGCAGCTCACTCGCGCCGTTGAGCACGCCCGGCTGGCCGGTGAAGTCCGCGGCGGAGGCGACGAAGCCGACGACCTTCACCACGCGCGCGACGCGGTCGAGATCACCGGCGACGGATTTCACGGCGGCCAGGGCGTTGAGCGCGCAGATCCGCGCCAGCTCCTTGGCCTCCTCGGGCGTCACCTCACCGCCCACCTTGCCGCTCGTCGGCAGCGCGCCGTCCACCATCGGCAGCTGTCCGGCGGTGAAGACGTACGGGCCGGAGCGCACGGCCGGCTGGTACGCGGCGAGCGGCGGCACGACCTCCGGCAGGGTGAGGCCGAGTTCCGCGAGCCGCGCCTCCACGGCACTCACGCCTGCTTCTCCCGCTTCAGGTAGGCCACGAGCTGCTCCGGGTTGGGTCCGGGCACCACCTGGACGAGCTCCCAGCCGTCCTCGCCCCAGTTGTCCAGAATCTGCTTCGTGGCGTGGACGAGCAGCGGCACGGTCGAGTATTCCCACTTGGTCATAGGGCCGACTGTATCGGCCACCTCGACCGACCACCTCGGCCGACCGCCTCTGCCGGCCGTCCGTACCGGCTGTTATCCACAGCCCTCCGCGTAGGCCGGGCCCGGACTGGTTACGCTCGAATACGTGAGCAGGCTCCAGGTCGTCAGCGGCAAGGGCGGAACCGGCAAGACCACGGTGGCCGCCGCCCTCGCGCTGGCCCTCGCCACGGCGGGGAAGCGAACGCTTCTCGTCGAGGTCGAGGGCCGGCAGGGCATCGCGCAGCTCTTCGAAACGGAAGCGCTGCCTTATGAGGAGCGGAAGATCGCCGTCGCTCCCGGGGGCGGGGAGGTGTATGCCCTCGCCATCGACGCCGAACTGGCCCTTCTGGACTACCTCCAGATGTTCTACAAGCTGGGCGGCGCCGGACGCGCACTGAAGAAACTCGGCGCCATCGACTTCGCGACCACCATCGCGCCCGGCGTACGGGACGTACTCCTGACCGGCAAGGCCTGCGAGGCCGTCCGCCGCAAGGACCGCGCCGGACGGTTCGTGTACGACTACGTCGTCATGGACGCGCCCCCGACCGGGCGTATCACCCGTTTCCTCAACGTCAACGACGAGGTGGCCGGGCTGGCGAAGATCGGCCCGATACACAATCAGGCGCAGGCCGTGATGCGCGTCCTGAAGTCCCGCGAGACGGCCGTGCACCTGGTGACGCTGCTGGAGGAGATGCCGGTCCAGGAGACCGCGGACGGCATCGCCGAGCTGCGCGCCGCGCGGCTGCCGGTGGGCCGGGTCATCGTGAACATGGTCCGCCCGGAGGTGTTGGACGCCGCGGATCTGGAACTCGTACGGAGGCTGCCGCGTTCCTCCCTCGCCCGGTCGCTGTCCGCCGCCGGGCTCGGCGGGGCACGCCGGGGCGGGCACGCCGAGCGGCTGGTCGACCCGCTCCTGGACGAGGCCGGTCAGTACGGAGCGCGGTTCGAGCTGGAGCAGGAGCAGCGGGCCGTCCTCGGCGACCTGGACCTGCCACTGCACGAACTGCCGCTGCTCGCCGAGGGCATGGACCTGGCGGGCCTGTACGAACTCGCCACCGAGCTGCGGAAGCAGGGGATCGCATGAAGCGGGGAATCCCTGAAGGGGGGAATCTCATGGAGCGGGGAATCCCTGAAGCGGGGAAACTCATGGAGCGGGGGATCTCATGAGCCCGAGCCGACCGGACGCCGCCCAGGACCGGCAGGCCCAGGAGAGCACGCGGCGCCTGGCCCACGCGCGGGCGCTGGACATCGATCCGCTGCTCCAGGACCCGGCGACCCGGATCGTGGTGTGCTGCGGCTCGGGCGGCGTCGGCAAGACGACGACCGCGGCGGCGCTGGGCCTCCGGGCCGCCGAGCGGGGCCGCAAGGTGGTCGTCCTCACCATCGACCCGGCCCGCCGCCTCGCGCAGTCCATGGGCATCGACTCCCTGGACAACGTCCCGCGGCGGGTGAAGGGCATCGACGAGTCCGCGGGCGGCGAGCTGCACGCGATGATGCTCGACATGAAGCGCACCTTCGACGAGATCGTCGAGGCGCACGCGGACGCGGAGCGGGCCGCCGCGATACTGAGCAACCCCTTCTACCAGTCGCTCTCCGCGGGTTTCGCCGGCACGCAGGAGTACATGGCGATGGAGAAGCTCGGCCAGCTGCGCTCGCGGGACGAGTGGGACCTGATCGTCGTCGACACCCCGCCGTCCCGGTCGGCCCTGGACTTCCTGGACGCGCCCAAACGCCTCGGGTCCTTCCTGGACGGCAAGCTGATCCGGGTCCTGCTGGCCCCGGCGAAGGTCGGCGGCCGGGCGGGCATGAAATTCCTGAACGTCGGGATGTCGATGATGACCGGCGTCCTCGGGAAGGTGCTGGGCGGGCAGTTCCTCAAGGACGTGCAGACGTTCGTGGCCGCGATGGACTCGATGTTCGGCGGGTTCCGCACCCGCGCGGACGCCACGTACAAGCTGCTGCAGGCGCCCGGTACGGCGTTTTTGGTGGTCGCGGCCCCGGAGCGGGACGCGCTGCGCGAGGCCGCGTACTTCGTGCAGCGGCTGGCCGCCGAGGACATGCCGCTCGCCGGTCTGGTCCTCAACCGGGTGCACGGCAGCGACGCCGCCGGGCTGTCGGCCGAGCGGGCGATCGCCGCTGCGGAAAATCTTGAGGACGCCGGCATAAATCTTGATGACGGCCGCATTGTGGATCAGGACGACGGGAAAGCTGGACTTCGTAACTCTCCTGACACGTACGGCGGTTCCGGCCCTGGCTCCCCCACGGCCGAGGACACCGCAGAGAACGCGGCCGAGGGCGCCGTGGAGGAGCCCGAGAGGGTCACCCCGGACGACGACGCCTCAGCAGGGGACGTCACGGCCCTCACGGAAGAGGACGTCACGGCGGAGGACGTCACGGCGGAGACGGAGCGCTCCGCCGATCAGCTCGCCGCGGGTCTGCTGAGGCTGCACGCCGACCGTATGCATCTGCTCTCCCGCGAGCAGCGCACGCGTGACCGCTTCACCGCGCTCCACCCCGAGGTGGCCGTGACCGAGGTGGCCGCGCTCCCCGGCGACGTGCACGACCTCGCGGGGCTGCGGGACATCGGCGACCGCCTCGCGGCGGACCGGCCCGAGCTGCCGGAGACGCGCGCGTGACGGGGCAGCGGGTCGTGTGAAGGGCAGTGGATCGGGTGCGGGGGAGGGAGCCGACGGGCTCAGCCCACCGCCGCGTAGTTCTCGTAGACCGCGTCGTCGTCGAGGGGCAGGATGCCGACCCCCCGCTCGTACTCCGTACGCGCCGTCTCCAGGAGCCGGCGCCAGGAGGTCACGGTGGGCCGCCTGCGCAGCAGTGCGCGGCGCTCCCGCTCCGTCATGCCTCCCCACACGCCGAACTCGACGCGGTTGTCCAGCGCGTCGGCCAGGCACTCGGTCCGCACCGGACATCCGGTGCACACCGCCTTGGCCCTGTTCTGCGCTGCTCCCTGAACGAACAGTTCATCCGGATCGGTAGTGCGGCAGGCGGCCTGCGCACTCCAGTCGGTTACCCAGCCCATACCGGCGCCGTCCTCTCCCGAATCGAGGCTCCCCCACGGCGGCAGCGGCATATTCACCGCCGCCAGTTGAGGACGTTACGGAAGGTGGGCACAGCGCAACACCCCCAGCGGGCCCAATCTTGAATGGCCCGAACGGACTATGGGTAAGCGGCAGATCACCCAGGGGAGTGAGCTGGCGACATTCCGGAGGAATTCGACATCACGGTCGTTTCCGCCGCGCCACAACGGACACCATTCGACACACAAGGCCAATTCGGACACGCGCCGCACCCGCTCCGGCACGCGCCCGCACGCCCCGGACGCTCCGAAAGCGCGCCGTCGGCCTCCGCGAGCCCGTGCGGACCCGCCGGGTCCGAGCCCGGTCCGACAGGATCGCGACAGCGCCCGGACAGAAAAAAGTCGGGCCGACGTGGAACGATCCTGCACTGCCGGGCGTATTGATACATGGCCGCACCGCTGTGACAGTTGAGAGCAGCTTAGGCCAAGGCATATACGCGTGTCCGGCGAATGAGAACGTAGGCTGCGTCCATGGCAAAGAAGCGCTCGGGCGGTGGTCTGACACCCACGCAACAGGCCGCCAAGTTCCTCGGTGTCAGTGTGCTCGCGGGAGCCGTCCTGGCGGGCCTCGCACTGCCCGCCGTGGGCGCGCTGGGGCTGGCCGCGAAGGGTTCGGTCGAGAGTTTCGACGAACTCCCGGCCAACATGAAGACTCCCCCGTTGAGTCAGCGCACCACCATCCTCGACTCCGAGGGCGGCACCATCGCGACGGTGTACTCGCGTGACCGCACGGTCGTCAGTCTGAAGAACATCTCGCCGTACATGCAGAAGGCGATCGTCGCCATCGAGGACTCGCGCTTCTACGAGCACGGCGCGGTGGACCTCAAGGGCGTGCTGCGCGCGGTCAACAAGAACGCCCGCAGCGGTGGCGTCTCCGAGGGCGCGTCGACCCTCACCCAGCAGTACGTGAAGAACGTGTTCGTCGAGGAGGCCGGCGACGACCCGACCAAGGTCGCCCAGGCCACCCAGCAGACCATCGGCCGCAAGATCCGCGAGCTGAAGTACGCGATCCAGGTCGAGGAGGAGCTGGGCAAGAAGAAGATCCTTGAGAACTACCTGAACATCACCTTCTTCGGGCAGCAGGCGTACGGCGTCGAGGCCGCCTCCCAGCGGTACTTCTCCAAGCACGCCAAGGACCTCTCCCTGCCCGAGTCGGCGCTGCTGGCCGGCATCGTCCAGTCGCCCAGCCGGTACGACCCGGTCAACGACGAGGCCGAGGCCACCAAGCGGCGCAACACCGTGCTCGCGCGCATGGCGCAGACCGGCGACATCTCCAAGAAGGAGGCCGCCGAGGCCCAGAAGGCCCCGCTCGGCCTGAAGGTCAGCACGCCGAAGAACGGCTGCATCACGGCCGTGGACGGCGCGGGCTTCTTCTGCGACTACGTGCGTGAGGTCTTCCTCAGCGACCCGGTCTTCGGCAAGACCAAGGAGGCGCGGGCCAAGATCTGGAATCAGGGCGGCCTGACCATCCGTACGACCCTCGACCCGAAGGCCCAGGCCTCGGCGCAGGCGTCGATCAAGGACCACGTCAACAAGAGCGACGACGTGGCGACCGCCGCGACCATCGTCGAGCCCGGCACCGGCAAGATCCTGGCCATGGGCCAGTCCCGCCCGTACGGCTTCGGCAAGGACGAGACGCAGATCAACCTCTCGGTGGACGCGGCGATGGGCGGCGGCGCCGGCTACCAGCCCGGTTCGACGTTCAAGCCGATCGTGGCCGCGGCGGCGCTGGAGGACGGCACCCCGGCGACGAAGCAGTACTCGTCCCCGTACGAGATGGACTATCCGAGCCCGGTCGCCGCCTGTGACGGCAAGACCTGGAACGAGAAGAACGTCCCGGTCGAGAACGAGAACGAGACCGAGGTCGGCCCGTACGGCATGAAGGAGGCGACCGCGAAGTCGGTCAACACCTACTACGTGCAGCTGATCAGCGACCTCGGTATCTGCCCGGTGACCAAGATGGCCTCGAAGATGGGGGTCGGGCGGGCCGACGGCGGCAAGATCCAGCAGGCCCCGTCGATCGCCCTGGGTACCCAGGAGGTCTCGCCGCTGACCATGGCGAACGCGTACGCGACCTTCGCCTCGCGCGGCATGCACTGCACGCCGGTCGCCATCGAGTCGATCAGCCAGCGCGTCGGCCAGCAGAACAAGTCCCTCGAAGTCCCGAAGTCGACCTGCTCCCGGGCCATGTCGGAGACGACCGCCGACACCGTCAACACGCTGCTGCGCGGCGTGGTGGAGGACGGTACGGGTACGGAGGCCGGCCTCGGCAGCCGTCCCAGCGCCGGTAAGACCGGTACGACGGACTTCCGCTACGCGGCCTGGTTCGTCGGCTACACGCCGAACGCGGCGGGTGCCGTCTGGGTCGGCGACCCGGCGCACAAGCGGCAGATGGTCGACATCACGATCGGCGGCGTCCCCTACGACAAGGTCTTCGGTGGCGAGGTCCCCGGCCCGATCTGGCGCGACATGATGACCGGCGCCCTGGAGGGCAAGCCGGCCGACGACTTCACCTACGTCGACATCCCCGAGGACAAGGGCAAGGGCGACGACGGCGGCAACGGTGACGACGACGGCTCCGACGACGGCGACAACGGTTCCGGCGACAACGGCGGCAACGGTGACGACGGCGGTTCCGGCGACGACGGCTCCGGTGACGACGGCAGCGACGACGACAACTTCATCGGCGAGCTGAACAACGGCGGCAACTGGGGGGACATCTTCCAGGGGCAGGGCAACGGGGGCGGGCGCGGCTGAGGCCACGGCCTTTCGTTCATCCCGAACGCGTACGGACGGGCCTCTCACTCCCCGGGGAGTGAGAGGCCCGTC